>JAJYGA010000012.1 GCA_021785255.1 Actinomycetes bacterium | reverse complement strand
TGACAGGTACCGGCCGTAGGACATACGGTCTTTAGACGTGGAGGGATACCGCACGCTAGGTCTAACAAGACACAGCACAGCGACCCATTGAAGCGTCAACCAACCCCAGGGCCGCATGAGAGCGACTTTGGAAGCCTCATCCGTAAGGGCGGGGGGATGTCACTGTTGTGAAATGGCGGACTTCATAGAGAGATAGCCTTTCAGATGAGTCCGCCATTGTTGCCAAGAGATCTACTTCTTGGTCTCCCAAAATATCTCGGCGATTTGATCTATTTCGGCTAGGAGTCGGTCTCCTACGGCGACGTCATTAGTTTTTTTGGTTTCCCCTGCTGTCTTTGTGGCCCTCCAAAAGAGCGCATGAAGCTGAGGATATTTATCTAGATGCTCGGGCTTGAAGTAGTCGGTCCAAAGTACCCACAGGTGATGTTTGACTAACTCGGCCCGCTCCTCTTTTATGGTGACCGCTCGCTCCTTGAAAACGAGATCAGTTGACGCGTTGAACTTTTCCATTATGGCTTTTACAGACTGGGCCTCGATACGAGCCTGCGCCGGATCGTACACTCCACAGGGGAGGTCGCAGTGAGCATAAATCTTTGAAGGCTTGGAAACTTTGTCGATTGCGTTGAGTAACCTCGTTAGGACAGTCATTAGTTCTCCTTGTTCTCCTTAGTGTTCTTTTGTTTAAAGATAACATTAGTCCTAATGGAATCGACTGTCACCTAATGATTGACGGTAGTTTCTAATGTGTGGAGTCAAGAATGATCAAAATACTTAGATTAGCTAAGCTCGGACTACTTTCGCTGTCAGTACTCTTGCTGATTGTGGGACTGCTGTACGTTCTTGCTAGAAGGTATATGCGATATGAAGTAGCTGGAGATTCTATGCTCCCCACTTTAGCTCCTGGCGACAAGGTGCTGGTTCGCAGGGGTAAAAGGTTTAGATCTGGCGATATTATAGTGGTCAAGGATCCTAGAGAAACGTCAAGACTATTAGCTAAGCGCATAGCAAGTGTTTCGGACATAGAGGCATTTGTATTGGGTGATAACCCGAATTCGTCAACTGACTCAAGGCATTTTGGTCCCGTACCTTTAGATTTGATTGTAGGTGTTGTAAAGATGCGCTACTATCCCTTTGGCAGTTCTGGGACTTTGCAGTAATCCGGAAGGAGACAGGTGCTATGAAAGCAACTTTAGAAAATACTGTTGACAAGGTGTTATCTCCTGAGTTCTTATCTGACGTGAGCAGTATTAGCGTGGATGATCTGAGGGCGAGACGTGAGCAAGCTCAAGGAGTTGAGTCGACGTTATCCTATGTCAGGCGTCTTTTGCAAGCACGGATAGATATCTTGAAAAATTCTGAGCTTTCGGTTACATACAAAGATCCATCGACTGTCACAGAAGAACTGTCCAAGAGCCTTTCACATCACGTGAAAGGACCGGAGGTGTCGTCCAGATTTGTTGAAGTCGAACTTCCCGAAGACTTACACGGGTTGGCAGACGAGTGGATAAATCATTTAACTAGTGGAGTTGTTCGCGATCGCGATCAGTTGCTTGTGATTCTTGAAGAGGCGGAACGGGGAATATCTGCAGAACGTCACAAGTTACACGATGTATTGAAAGTTTTGAGTTCTGAAGTTAAAGATCGTTACAAGAGCGGAGAGGCATCAATCGATTCGGTCTTAAATGAGAAAAAATCCTAGGACCAGTACTTTCGAATATTGGCAATAATCTAAAAACAAGGTGAAGGGAACCGATACATTGCGCATCGCCATGATCTCCTATCACACCTCGCCTTTGGCGCAGCCCGGCGTGGGAGATGGAGGTGGAATGAATGTATATGTTCGACAGCTAGCTACTGCTTTAGCTCGAATGGGTAATCATTGCGACGTGTATACAAGGGCGGATGGGCAGACAGGACCGGGTACTGTGAGGGTTGAACCTGGATTCGAGGTTCATTATGTTGCGGCTGGACCGACCGAGGATGTTCCTAAGGAGAGGCTGCTCCATTTTGTAAGAGACTTTACTGAAGGCGTGCTTCGCCATATCAAAGAAAAGCGTGGAAACAAAGTAGATCTTGTCCATGCGAACTACTGGCTTTCGGGAATCGCTGGTCATACAATTAAGCACGAGCTGAATGTTCCTTTGTTCACGAGTTTTCATACGCTGGAGAAGGCTAAGAGAATTGGACGTGTATCTCCCGACGACGGTTATGACTCCACTGTTAGAGTATGGCATGAGCAGCGAGTCATGGGTTGTTCAGATGCCATTTTGACCTCTTGTAGTCCGGAGGCTGAATGGATTACTCGACTTTACGGACTAAGTCCTGCTCAAACAAGGATCGTGCCATTGGGCGTTGAGAGAGCTTACTTCGCCCCCGGAGATAAGAAGATGGCAAGAAAAGCTTTAGGGTTGCCCCAAGAGGGAAAGATCGTCTTGTCCGTTGGACGAATCCAACCATTGAAAGGTTTCTTGCTAGGAGCTGAGGCAATAGATCTTGTTGCTCAGGAATTGGATGTTCACTATGTACTCGTTGGGGGACCTTCGGGGTTCGATGGGGTTAGCGAGTTTGAACGTATTCGACGCTATGGTGCCTTGGGCGGTCTGAAGGAAAGACTTCATCTATTTGCTCCACAACCTCATGAGCTTCTATCCTCATTCTATCGAGCTTGTGATCTTGTATTGGTTCCTTCAAGAACAGAAAGTTTCGGCTTAGTCGCTCTTGAAGCTTCAGCGTCTGGAAGGCCCACTGTAGCTTCGGCCGTTGGTGGACTTCTGACTCTGGTCAAACATGGTCGAACCGGTCACCTAGTAAAAGAAAGAACTCCGCGAAGTTTTGCGCAATCGATTAGGGACATCATTGGAGAATCGGATCGAAATGAAGAGATGGGCGAACAGGCCTACCTTCATACTCGTGACTTTACTTGGAGCCAATCTGCCAAGTGCGTTCTGGACATCCTAGAGGACAGCCTTAGCAATGAGCTTGTTTTGTGCGGATAATAGAAGATCTGGTTACCTGTCTTGGACGATGGAATAAACGGTTATGCGATTCGTACACCGGTAACAAGATACTGGCTCAAGACGCTTCGGCATCGCAGCCAGAAAACTAGACTTACCTGGTCACAGATGGATCGTCTCACAACTCGGTGACTGTGACCTGATCGTGTGTGTATCCCTTTCGTGAACATCGCTTTGACGTCAGGACCCTAGGCAAGAGTCCAGTGCGGTACTTCCGCACACTGGGATCTGTGCGAAGGGCCGTCTCTTAAGCGATTCGTTTCTTGGGATCCTTAGAACGTCCTTTTAGGGTCAGCGGATGCGGTCGAAGTTCGCCCGGCATCAAGTTTTTTGTGCTATCAGGTGGATTCGTTCGTGCTTAGTCGGAAACGTTTGAGAGTAGAGCTTGTTGGAAAGTTTGCGGGCTTGTCATCTGCTTCCCGTGGCTCCTCCTTTCGAATCTTTGCCGGCAACTCGGAATTATCAGTTTCCTGCAAGCATTCATCCATTAACATGGCAAATTTGAGGACTTGACCTCTAACGACGGTCTTCAGGTTGTGATACTTGACCTTGAACTCCCTTAGGCGGATGACATCCTGACCTTTCGTTTGTCGTAGTGTTCTTCCTGTGGCACCAGGTCGTCTTAGTGATTCCAAAACTCCGTGCCATCTGGGCGATCGCTTTGCATTGGTCGATCATCTGGTCTTCCTGTATAATGTGGAGAGAACCTTTCGGAGAGTCTCCTGCTCTTCATGGGGTTTTCTCTCAGATGTATTTTGGTCGGTCTTCATTTCGGGTGGATCGGATAGTGTTCAACACTTCAGTTGCGTACAAGCTGTTGTTCCTCTCTATGCTTTAGCTAATATGACTCATGTATTAGCAGTTATAGGCGGAGGAAAGATGGGTTCCGCTATCGTCCGTGGTCTTGTCGATGGCAGAGTTCTAAGTACAGAGGATGTAATTGTAGTTGAACAAAATGTCCAGCGTAGGCGATTTCTTGAGACTCTATTCGAAGGGACTGTGCCCGTGGTATCGACGGTACCTCGGGCTGACTACTACCTGTTAGCGACGAAACCCCAAGACATTGCTCGTGCGGTGAGAGAGATTGTCAACGTTAACGAGCAGGGTATTTTGGTGTCGATTGCGGCTGGAGTGACCTTAAAAACTCTGCACGAACTCTCATCTTACAAGGCCACCTGCATTCGTGTGATGCCTAATGCTCCAGCTATGATCGGTCAGGGTCTCTCTGCGATCTGCAGTAATGATAGTGTTCCTCAAAGTGTAAAAGACTTTGTCAGTGAGCTTTTTGGTGCTGTTGGGGATGTGATCTTTATTGATGAGTCGAAAATGAACCTGATGACGGCGGTTTCTGGCTCTGGACCAGCATATCTTTATCTTTTTGCAGAGGCTTTTGAAGACGCGGCTGTAGCTCTTGGGTTGCCTTATGACTTGGCGAAAAAGATAGTTCAAAAGACGATACTTGGTGCATCTCTGATGTATGCAAGGGACGAAGAAGACCTGAGAACGTTAAGGCGTGACGTGACTTCTCCAGGCGGGACGACGGCGGCAGGTACTATGGAGCTCGAGAGATTCGCTCTGAGGCGGGCTCTATTTGATGCTGTCGAAGCGGCAATGGTGAAAGCTGAAAGCTTGGGTAATGCGTAGAGTCGTTAGTGTGACAAGCCGGCCAGTGCTTGGACTTCTCAAATTGGCAAGTGGGTATGTTTGATCTATGGTGGTTTTGTGAATGCTAAAGCCGTTCCGAGCTATGAGAATTCATATTTGATCTACTAATCTTTATAAGAAAGTATTTCACATAGTGTTTAGGTGCCCAGGGTTGGCGGTAGGGAGCCTTTGATGGCTATTATGGCGGTTGTTGTCTCTGCTGGTGAAGCAGACAGCGATTCGAAGTTCGAGCGGTTTGCGCTTTCAAGTGATGGTGCTGATGCAATAGTGTCAGCTTTGTCGGAGTTCAAAGGTTCCTTGCTGGAAGAAGCAGTTGTGCTTACGACTTGTGCCCGCACTGAGATCTATGTGCAAGCACAAGAGTTTCATAGAACAGTTGAAGTTCTGGGAGAGATAGTCTCTTGTGAACTTGGTGTATCTGAGGCAGAGTTTCAACAGTGTGCCCGAGTACATTACGCGGTGGGTGCTGCAGAACATCTTTATCGGGTGGCTTGTGGACTCGAATCGCGGATAGTAGGTGAAAGTGAGATTCTTTCGCAAGTAAAGGGGGCTCACGAAAACGCGATAGCGGCTGGATTGGCGGGTCCAGTGCTAAATAGACTTTTTCGCGAAGCTGTTGAGGTGGGGAAGTGGACACGTTCGGAGACGACATTGGCCTCAGGCTCGACATCTGTGGGATCTGCGGCGGTCAAAATAATGCTTTCAGACTTGGAAGAGATTGAAGTACCGAAAGTTGCAGTAGTGGGTTCTGGAACGTTGGCGTGGGAGGTTGCTCAGATCTTGAATGACTCTGGTGTGATGGTCTACGTCGTGGCGCGCGATGAGGATAAAGGGATTGCCTTGGCAAACTCTGTTGGCGGTCAGTGGAAGTCGCTCTCTTTTTTGGATGAGGTTTTGGCTGAAGTCGACGGAGCGATATTTGCCACCAGCTCACCCGTACATCTTCTAGGAATGAGCAACTATGTCAGTATTCGTTCTAGGCGAGAGAAGGCATCTCCGCTTGTCATAGTGGATCTATCTCTTCCTAGAGACGTGGCGCCGGAACTTTTCCAACAAGACGAGCTGAAAGTCACTGATTTAGATGGAGTGAACTGTCTAATTGAAAAGTCAATGAACGTACGATTTGACGCTGTTGCTGAAGTGGAAGCGAAAATTAAGAGCTATCTCGATAGATTTCCCGCGATATCAGCTACCAAGGAACTTTCTCCTGTGATTGCTTCTCTTTACGCTCGTGCCGAAAACATTAGAGTTGAAGAACTTAAAGAGTTTGCTCAACGTCATGGTGAAGTGGATGCAAGGCTTCTAGAAGACATCGATCGTCTTACGGATCACTTGGTAAAGAGACTACTGCATACGCCTGCCACGCAACTTAGGAAGGTTGTCAATGGAGCACAGAGTTCACGTATCGTTGAGGACGTCAAGACACTATTTGGACTGTGATCTGAGGGAACGACTGAATCTATGCTAGTTAGGTAGTTGTGAAAACGATTAAGATTGCAACGAGGCGTTCGGAGCTTGCGGTAGCTCAGGCAAGTTTTGTAGGTTCTCTTGTAGGTATACCGTTCGAACTCGTCTATATAACAACACGAGGTGACCGAGACCAAGTAAGTTCTCTTACGGAAATTGGTGGTCAAGGTGTATTTACCAAAGAAGTTCAACAAGCCGTTATAGACGGAAGAGCAGATATAGCTGTGCATTCGGCGAAAGACTTGCCCAGTCAAAGTCATGACGATTTGGTGATTGCAGCAGTTCCAAAACGCGAAGATCCAAGGGATGTCTTGGTGGGATCGTCATTGCTGAAGCTGGCATCCGGCGCAACGGTATTTACTTCTTCCAATAGACGTAAGTCGCAGCTACTATCGCTTCGTCCGGATCTAGAGGTTCTTCCCGTACGAGGCAATATTGCCACCCGTATGCGATTGGCAAAAGATGGAAATGCTGTATTTGTGGCGAAGGCTGCTCTTGATAGGCTCAACATTCGAACCTATGAGGGCGAGACTATGTCGTTGGATGGATTTACCCCTCAGGTAGGGCAAGGTGCTTTAGCAGTTGAATCGCGTCGGTCAGACGAGAAGGTTCTTTCCGTCATGGGTATGATTACAGACTCCGCAACCTTGAAAGCCCTTTCATGTGAACGAGCTTTTCTTAATAGATTAGGTGTCGGATGCACTAGGCCAGTAGGAGCATTCTGTAAGGTCAAGGATAAAACTGTTCAAATACAAGGTTTCGTTGGCCTCGAAGACGGAACACGATTATGGCGAGCTTCAAGTTATGGAGATGACCCATTGGAGAGCGGGAGAGAGTTGGCAGAAAAGCTGATTCAAATGTCTGGCTTGGACTTTCCGACAGGGGGACCTTCGTAAAGATGGACTCAACAGGTGGTTAATCAGCAATCAAGATTCGGAATGGTCTATTTGGTTGGTGCAGGCCCGGGACGTAAGGAGCTTTTGACGCTGCGCGCGTTAGAGGTAATACGTAGAGCTGATGTTGTCGTCTACGACTATCTCGTCTCTGATTCCGTTCTCCAGTTGTGCGGATCTTCTGCTCTTTTGATCGACGTTGGGAAAAGACCCGGACGC
The DNA here is from genome assembly GCA_021785255.1 of Actinomycetes bacterium. Taxonomy (GTDB): domain Bacteria; phylum Actinomycetota; class Acidimicrobiia; order Acidimicrobiales; family Acidimicrobiaceae; genus Ferrithrix. Next base: position 13,513 of record JAJYGA010000012.1, on the reverse strand, counting down.
CCAACTAACCAAAGTGATATCAACGCGCTGCTTGTAGATCTTGCAGCAGAACATCAACATGTCGTAAGATTAAAAGGTGGTGACCCGTTTGTCTTTGGTCGCGGTGGCGAAGAAGTCGAAGCGCTAAAGGCGGCCAAAGTTAGTTTTGAGGTTGTCCCCGGAGTATCGTCAGTTAATGGTGCGTCATCATTCGGTGGCGTTGCTCTGACTCATCGTGGAATTGCGCAAGGATACATAGTTATAACAGGACACGGACGTCAGGGTGAGCCGCTTACCTATGACTGGGATGCGCTGAATCGTTGTGGTCTAACCCTTGTCGTTCTGATGGGAGTCGCGCACCGAACAGAGGTGTCTGAAAAGTTGTGCGAAGTAGGGATGGATCCGCTAACTTTCGTAGCGGTAATTTCTAAAGGTACCACTGCATCTCAAGTGGTTCAGAGAACTACTCTTTTGGAGTTGCGAAATCTTCAAGTCGATTCTCCGGCGGTTATTGTTATCGGAAACGTTGCCAAAATAGATTTGTCGTGGTTGGAAAACAGACCGCTGTTTGGACTTAAAGTGCTTGTTACTAGAGCTCTCGGAGATGATCAACTCTCTGAATCTTTGGAGGATCTCGGAGCTGAAGTGATGCGGCTGCCAACTATATCGATATCAGATCCTTCCGATGGAGGCGACTCGCTTCGTGAGGCTGTGGCAGATCTCGAGAAGTTTGAGTGGATCGTATTTACGTCTGCCACCGCGGTTGCAAGGACGTTCGAGGCTATCGGAGATCTGAGGCATCTGGGCGGAGTCAAGGTAGCTGCCATTGGTTCAGGTACACGAGATGCTGTGCTGGCTAGCAGAGTTGGTGTGGACTTCGTGCCCACCAAGTTCGTTGGAGAGACGTTCGCTGAAGAGTTTCCTAATCCTAATGAAACGTCCAAGTCTATTTTGCTCCCACGCGCGAAAATCGCCCGAGACGTCATCCCTTCTGGTCTTTCTAAGAAAGGGTGGCAGGTCAAAGTGGTGAATGCCTATGAAACTACTTACGTAGCGTATGAGAAAGACGATTTGATAGCCAAACAAGACCTAGTTCTTTTTGCCTCACCGTCGGCAGTGGAGGGATTCTACCGGTCATTTGGGGTTATGTTGGGTCAACTTGCTATCGGAGTCATTGGCCCCGTTACCGCGGAAAAGGTCAAAGAACTCGGATTTACGCCAGCATTTGTGAGCCGCACCTTTAACTTTGCAGGTTTAGTTGAAGCAACCGAGACGTGGTGGATCAATAGAGATACTTCAGGACCAAATTAAATAGGAATGGAGTTCTCTTCCACTGAGAAACTTATCTTTGGAACTGGTGAACTTGCTAAGTTTTATAGATTATGACATTTCCAACTCATCGTCCTAGGCGACTACGAAGCACCTCGGCTCTTAGAGATCTGGTAGCGGAGTGCAAATTGAGTCCGACAGACTTCATCATGCCTTACTTTGTTCTTGAAGGAGCGAAAGAACCTAAAGAGATCGCTTCTTTGGAGGGCGTGTCCCAACACTCGCTTTCCTCTCTGATCAAAGACGTTCGAGAGTGCTATGAGTCTGGGATTAAAGCCGTGATTATCTTCGGGATCCCAGCAAATAAAGATCTAATGGGATCTGGAGCATATGCCCGAGATGGCGTGGTCCAGACTGCGGCGCGGGAGATCCGTGATCACTTTGGTGACGACATCGTTGTTTTTGCCGACCTGTGCCTCGATGAATATACAGATCACGGACACTGCGGCTTGATCGATCAAAGTGGCCGTGTTGATAACGACTCCACTTTGGAGCTGTATCAGAAAATTGCGATATCACAGGCTGAAGCGGGAGTTCATTTTGTTGCTCCCTCTGGAATGATGGATGGTCAAGTTAAAGCTATACGTTCGGCTTTGGATGAGAGCGGTTTCGATGAGGTCGGAGTACTTGCTTATGCTGTCAAGTATGCCTCGGGACTTTATGGTCCATTTCGGGACGCAGTGAACGTACAGATAGTTGGCGGTGGAGATCGCAAGGGCTATCAGCAAGATTTTAGAAACTCCCGCGAATCTCTAAGAGAAGTGCGTTTGGATGTATCCGAAGGTGCCGATATGGTGATGGTAAAACCGGCAGTGACTTACTTGGACGTAATTGCTCAAGTGCGCGAGTTGGTAGAGATACCGGTGTGTGCCTATCACGTCTCTGGTGAGTATGCAATGATAAAGGCGGCATCTAACTTGGGTTGGATAGATGGTGACGCCGTTGCTTTAGAGCAGATGTATGCAATAAAGCGTGCTGGAGCTGACGTAATAATTAGTTATTTTGCCAAAGAGATCGTTAGCAGTCTTTGACTACAGTTTGGATAAGAATTTTGGGAAGTCGGCTGTCGAGGAGGGAACCTTGAAAGATTTGAACATAAGTATGTGGGAACGAGCAGTGAAGGTAATTCCTGGTGGAGTGAACTCACCCGTACGTTCGTTTGCGGCAGTCGGTGGAACTCCTTATTTTGTCCAAAGGGCAAAAGGTGCGCACGTGTATGACTTAAACGGTCGAGGCTATATCGACTATGTTCAGTCCTACGGTGCATCTATTTTAGGTCATGGCGATTCTCGGGTTACCTCGGCAGTAGCTCAAGCTGCTGAGAGAGGAACTACCTATGGTGCTCCGACCGAGGGAGAGGTTCTTCTTGCTGAGGAGATTGTAAAGAGAGTTCGTAATGTCGACATGGTACGTCTGGTTTCATCAGGGACTGAAGCTACTATGACAGCCTTACGTTTGGCTCGCGGTGTGACAGGTCGGGATAAGATTGTAAAGTTTGACGGGTGCTACCATGGGCATTCTGACCAGCTGCTTGCTTCTGCTGGGTCAGGTGTGGCAGCGCTTGGTCTAACTGGATCTACTGGAGTGTCTCAGAAGTCGGTTGCCGACACTTTGGTTGTTCCTTACAATGAAGTACCCGTTTTAGATGATGAGACCGCATGCGTAATCGTTGAACCCGTTGCGGCTAATATGGGCGTCGTTGCGCCTCAAGACGGATTCCTTGAAGGATTGCGTCAGGAGTGTGACCGCGTAGGAGCAATTTTAATATTTGATGAGGTGATAACGGGATTTCGAGTTGCCAAAGGTGGCGTAACTGACATATTCGACGTTACCCCGGACCTGTTTTGTTTTGGCAAAGTAATTGGAGGAGGACTTCCCGTAGGGGCTTTGGCTGGCCGAAGGGATTTAATGGAAGAGCTGGCCCCCTTAGGACCTATTTATCAAGCCGGTACTCTTTCAGGGAATCCGATTGCAACAGCTGCCGGATTGGCCGTATTGGAGGTGTTGGACGAGTCATCTTATGCAATGCTCGAAGGTAGAAGTAAATTTCTCGCAGAAGGTCTTCATAAAGTAATTGCTGAGGCGGGTTTCTCGGTACAGGTAGCACGCTTCGGACCGCTGCTTTCATTGTTTTTTGGAGATAGCCCTATCACCAACTATGAACAAGCTAAACAATCGGTGGCCTTGGGTGCTTATCCATACTTCTTCCACGCCATGCTGCAAAGAGGGGTTGCACTAGCTCCGGGACCTTATGAAGCAATGTTCCCATCCTTAGCCCATAGCTGGGACGATATAGAACTTACCGTTGACCTTGCTTCAGCGGCCGCAGCTCAGGCATGGTCGTTATGGAACGCGAACGAACTACCTACCAGTGTGCGGTAGCAGATTGAACCAAAGATGCGGCTTGTTCTACGTACTTGTAAAGTCGATCTCCTAACTTTGGGTCTTGCGAACTGAAAAGATTGGCCATAATTGTTACAATTGGTGTCATTATCCGTTCATCTCTTGTCGCGGTCCAGATGGCCGGCGCCATGATTTTGGGTTCCGAGATGAGTTTAACGAACCTTCTTGCAATGGCGTAGTAGCGACCATAGTCATGATCCAAGCGGTCTTGGAAAAGTTTCGATAGATTGATCTGAGGGTTGGACAATACATAGCTTATGGTATCGGCGCCAAGTCGACCGGTCTCAAGAGCATAGGATATTCCTTCACCATTAAAGGGATTTATTGAACCCGCGGTATCTCCCACTAGAACGAAGTTCTCTCCAGATATTGGTGATATTGCATGTCCCATCTGTAACTTGCCACCGATGGGTCTGGATCGGATCGTCGAATTGGATATACCCCAACTTGGACCTATTTGAGATACATAACGTTCAAGCGCGTGGGTTGTATTTATTGATTTCCACTTGTCCGAGTTTGTTAAAAGGCCAAAACCGATGTTGGCTCTCCCATCACCAAGGGGGAAGACCCAACCGTATCCTGGAATTACATTCCCACGTTCGTCCCTGAGATCCATCTGGGACTCAATCCAGGACTCTTGTGATCTGTCTGTTTCATAGTAGGCTCTAATCGCCATCCCCATGGGTTCTGTTCTATCTCTTACGGCTCCCAACGAACGAGCTATGCGTGAGTTTGCACCTTCGGCAAGTATGAAGTACTTTGCGAACACTTCAACGGTGTCGCCGCTTTTGGAGTCTTTGGCGACTAGCGAGTTGATGCGCTTGTCTTGAGAACGGACTGCCTGGACCACTTCGTGCCCTTGGAGGATCTGAGCTCCAACTCTTTTTGCGTTTTCAGCTACGGCGTGGTCGAGATCGTATCTCGTAACTATGTACCCATGGCCGGGGAACTCAGGACTTTTTGGCCATGGTATCTCAAGGGCTTTCCCGTATGCCATAGCTCTTAAGCCCCAGTAGCGATGCTTGTTTTGTAAGAACTCCTGGAGGCCCATGGACTCTAACTGAACGACGCTGCGCGGTGTTAGTCCATCTCCGCAGGCCTTCTCTCTGGGAAAGTACTTTTTTTCCAATACAACGGTCGGAATGTCTCTAATTGCGAGCCAGTATGCGGCACTGGCGCCTGATGGACCCGCCCCCACGATTGCTACGGTGGTATGTATCTTGGAATTGCTCACAGTTACAACCTAAGGGTTACCAAGACTTATGCCAACATAGGGTTGTAATGTTATTTGTCGAGATATAGCAGTCTCCAGTGTGATAACTTATGCAAATTTGGTGAGTTCGTCAAATTTTGTAAGTATGTAGGGTGTAGTTGTGGTTTTAAGCGATCCGACAGGGAGCGCAAACTACAGTCGACGATTTAGGAGGAGGAACGTTGGCACAGTATTTGCCAGTTCTTGTGATGGCGATATTAGCGATACTTTTTGCAGCGGGTTCATTCGTCGCGTCAGCTATGCTCGCACCGAAACGATCTACTCAACCTAAGGGTGCACCTTATGAGTGTGGTATTGTTCCGCGTAACAATGCGGCCGAGCGTTTCCCGGTTAGATTTTACTTAGTGGCGATGATTTTCATAGTCTTTGATATTGAGATCGTGTTTCTTTATCCATGGGCTGCGGACTTCAGACAACTTGCGGCATTTGGATTTGGTGAAGTAGTGGTCTTTGCGGTTATCGTTTTTATCTCTTTTGTGTATTTGATCGGAAACGGCGCTCTAAATTGGGGTCCTCAAAAGCGCCTTGAAGTGCAGAGGGAAGTTGAGGGTTCCGAGGTGCCAAGTGGAATACAAAAGACCGATCAAGTGGAGGCAGCGTAACATATGGGTCTGGAGGATTTGAACCATAACTTTCTTACTGGACAGCTGGAGAACGTCGTGCAGTGGGCAAGACAGGCGTCTATGTGGCCAGCTACCTTTGGCCTAGCTTGTTGTGCTATCGAAATGATGTCAGCGGGGGCTGCAGACTTTGACCTAGCGCGCTTTGGTATGGAAGTTTTTAGAGCTTCGCCAAGGCAGGCGGACTTAATGATTGTAGCTGGACGAGTATCGCAAAAGATGGCACCGGTTTTGCGTCAAGTGTACGACCAAATGATGGAACCCAAATGGGTTATCTCGATGGGTGTTTGTGCTTCAACAGGAGGCATCTTCAACAACTATGCGATCGTGCAAGGTGTTGACCAGATCGTACCGGTGGATGTGTATGCACCAGGTTGCCCGCCCGGGCCCGAGACATTGATCCACGCTATATTAACGCTGCACAACAAAGTGCGAACCGGTGCTATAACCCGACGTAACGATCAAGAGTTGGATACTGGTGATTTGGAACAAGACTTTGCTGGTTCGAGGGGGACTGCCGTTTCTTCTCGAATACGAACCATTCGCTCCACTGCGGAGAGTTCTTTGAGTCAAGAAGGTGAGTGACGCATTGGAGATAAACCACTCTGTTGTGTTTGTTCAACGGACCGGATACGTTGACTTTGTGCAGACCCTACGTTTACAGGGTTTTGAGATGTGCGCTGATTTAACTGCGGTCGACTATCTCGATATTAAAGATCGATCTTTACCGGATGAGATAGAACCACAGCGTTTTGAGGTTGTAGTCAACCTTGTGTCACTGTCTCAAAAGAAAAGGCTTAGAGTTCGAGTACAGGTGCCAGAAGACGATCCTTGGATTGACTCAATATTCAGAGAGTATCCTGGATCAGAGGCCATGGAGCGAGAAGTGTTTGATCTATTTGGGATCGTTTTCCGTGGACATCCTGATTTAACGAGGATCCTGCTACCAGAAGGGTGGGAAGGACACCCACTTCGTAAAGACTACGCTCCAGGCAGGGTGCCAGTTCAGTTCAAAGAGGTGAAGAGCACGAGATGACTAAAGGTCAAAGTGATTTGGGAGATAACCAAAGCGGGTTAGATTTCTTCGTCAAAGAGACCTCTGAGGGTTCTCAAGAACTGCTTTCAAAGCAGTTGACGCCGATTGAAGAGTTTTATTTGGAAGAGGGATACGTTCTAAGGGTTCCAGAAGGGGATGGTGTTGATCTTGACGACATAGACCTCGAAGCGATTCCTGAGGATGAAACCATGATAATAAACATGGGCCCTCAACACCCTTCGACTCATGGCGTTCTTCGAATTATGATGGAACTCGATGGCGAGACCATCTTGAGGTCAAAGCCCGTTATCGGCTACCTTCATACGGGCATGGAAAAGACGGCGGAGATGCTTACTTATATGCAGGGATCTACCAACGTAACTCGAATGGACTACCTTTCGCCACTGAGCAATGAGCTTGTGTACTCTCTGGCGGTCGAGTCGCTGATGGATGTAGAGATACCTCCCCGTGCCACGTGGATTCGAATGTTGATGTCGGAGTTAAATAGAATTTCGTCTCATGTCATGTGGATGGCTACGAACGGAATGGACATCGGATCCACTTCAATGATGATCTACGGGTTTCGTGAAAGAGAGTTGATTCTTGCTTTTCTTGAAAAGGTGACGGGTCTTCGAATGAACCATAACTACATACGTCCTGGTGGCGTCGCAGCAGACCTACCCGACGGGTGGTATGACGATGTTGCAGTGATATGTGAAACGATTCCATTTCGAGTTGCAGAGTACCAAGATCTGCTGACCGGTCAACCGATCTTCAGAGAACGAGTTGATGGCGTTGGTGTAATGACCCAAGAACAAGCACTCGCTTTGTCGGCCACGGGACCAATACTGCGAGCGACGGGTCTTCCGTGGGATTTGCGCAAAACCATGCCTTATCTATTTTACGATCAGGTCGATTTTGACGTTATCGTAGGTTCGGTTGGTGATACGTATGATAGATACTCGGTCCGGTTGAACGAAATCCTTGAGTCGGTTCGAATCATAGAACAGATAATGGAAAAGTTGCCTGAAGGTGAGTACAAAACTTTGGATCGTAAGGTCACACCTCCGCCTAGAGCTCGTATTGATGAGTCTATGGAAGCCTTAATTCATCACTTTAAACTTCATACCGAAGGATATAGAGTTCCCGCAGGAGAGAGCTATGTGGCCGTTGAGTCACCCCGCGGTGAGTTGGGATGTTATATCGTTTCTGATGGAGAAAACCGACCATATCGAATGCACGTTCGTGCTCCATCGTTTGTGAATCTGCAATCGCTACCGGTCATGTTGCATGGTGGTTTCATAGCGGACGCCGTTGCGGTTATCTCTTCAGTTGATCCCGTAATGGGGGAGGTAGACAGATAGTGACCAGATTCGAGAGCGATATACTTGCCGAGGCACTGGAGATTGTGAAGTTATATCCAGAACCAAGATCGGCTACCATACCGCTTTGCCACCTTGCACAGTCGATCGACGGGTATCTTGCCAAAGACGCTATTGAACATATCGCTGAACTGACCGAGACCACACCGGCTGAAGTATATGGAACCGCGAGCTTTTACGACATGATTCAGTTGCACCCAGTTGGAAAGTATGTCGTAGGTGTCTGTACCAACATAGCGTGCATGCTTCAAGGAGGTTATGAACTGCTTGAAGAGGTCGAAAGTACCTTTGGAGCAGCAATTGGGGAGACAAGTGCTGATGGACTCTTCACCGTGGAAGAGGTCGAGTGCTTAGCAACATGTGACCGAGCTCCCTGCCTCCATGTCAACTACCGCTATTTTGGCCTGCTTGACTCAGAAGGGGTTAGGAAGTTGAAGGAGGATCTTACAACAGGAAAGATTGAGGGAGAGGTGCCTAATCATGGAGTGTTGTCCAGAGTGAAGCGACATGCTCCAGAGTTGATATCGATGAAAGAGATTGACGATCTTCGAACTCAAGAAGACAAATTAAAGGCCGACCGAGCCGCTGGTAAGGGGAGTGGCAATGCCTAACGAAGTCGAAAAGATAGTACTTGGGAGACGTGACTTACCAAACTCTCATGAATTAGATGTCTATCTAAACTCAGGAGGATATCAAGGACTGCGAAAGGCCTTGAGCGTTAACCCAGAAGATGTGGTTGCTCAAGTAGTCGAGTCGAATATTCTTGGCCGAGGCGGTGCAGGATTTGAGGCCGGACGCAAGTGGTCCATGTTAAAAAAGGCTACGAGAAGATACCTTGTAGTAAATGGTGACGAGAGCGAACCAGCAACCTTTAAAGATCACTTCTTGATCGAAAACGATCCCCACCAACTAGTGGAGGGTACCATAATTGCTGCTTACGCTATAGGAGCATCGCGAGCTTTCATCTTCTTGCGGGGTGAGTTCGCTCTTGGACTAGAAAGAGTGCAATCTGCCATAAATGCCGCGTATCGGATCGGAGCGCTTGGCCGCAACATTTTCGGATCTGATTTTTCTTTGGATGTCGTGCTCCATCCTGGAGCCGGAGCCTATATATGCGGTGAAGAGACGGCCCTTTTGGAGTCACTTGAGGGCAAGCGCGGCTTTCCGAGAATCAAGCCACCGTACTTCCCAGCGGTAATTGGGCTTTACGGGGAACCCACCATCGTAAATAACGTCGAGACGGTATCGAACTTGCCATGGATCGTTACCCACGGTGGCTCTGCCTTTAAGGCTCTCGGCGGCGGGCGGTCAACTGGGACGAGAATCTTTGCTCTTTCTGGTCAAGTTAGAAATCCAGGTCTCTATGAACTCGAAATGGTCAAGACCAGTTTCAGAGACTTGATCTTTTCTCAAGAACTGGGCGGAGGCCTACGCGATGGTCGGTCATTAAAGGCTGTCATTCCTGGAGGAGTGTCTGCTCCTTGGATTGCTCCAGATCAGATAGACCTACCTTTGGGTCAAGATGAGGTGGCGCATGCGGGTTCGATGCTTGGTTCAGGATCTATTATTGCCATGGATGACACAACGTGCATGGTAAGAGCTGCGTGGCGAATATCGCGATTTTTCATGCGTGAGTCTTGCGGCCAGTGTACGCCGTGTAGAGAAGGTTCTAGTTGGATCGAAAAGGTAATGGCGCGAATTGAAGGTGGAGCTGGACGCGAAGAAGACCTCGATCTACTTATGGATCTGTGTGACAACATCGTTCCGGGAGTAAGCTGGCCCCCAGCTCAAACCACCATATGTGTATTAGGCCCATCTATACCATCATCGGTTGCAGTGGGAATTCGGATGTTTCGCGATGAATTTTTGACCCATATCAAAGAAGGAGGCTGTCCCTTTGACTGACGAGAGCGAAGCATCGTTGTCTTTTGTTCTAGATGGAAAGACGGTTACTGCCCATAGAGGTGATCCACTTATAAAGGCTGCGGAGGAGGCTGGTACCTTTATCCCAAGATTCTGTTATCACCCACGCATGAAGCCAGTTGGTATGTGCAGAATGTGCCTGGTCGAGGTTAAAGGACCGCGAGGATTTACTCTGCAACCTGCCTGTTTTATTCAAGTGGCACCGGACATGGAGGTGGTTACGGCTTCTGAAGTGGTAAAGAAGGCTCAAGACGGGGTGCTGGAGTATCTTTTAGCCAATCATCCTCTGGACTGTCCGGTGTGTGACAAAGGAGGAGAGTGTCCACTTCAAGACCAGACCCTTGCACACGGCCCTGGGGAGAGTCGTTACGTGGAGGAGAAGCGACACTTTGCAAAACCTATTTCTATCTCCGACATCATTCTCTTAGATCGCGAGCGCTGCATCCAGTGTGGACGTTGTACGCGTTTTGCTAGCGAAGTTGTGGGGAAGCCACTAATTGACTTTGCTGGCCGAGGCGATCATATAGAGGTAGCACCAGCTCCTGGAAGTAGTTTTGATACTTACTTTTCCGGCAATATCATTCAGATCTGTCCGGTAGGTGCCCTCACGTCTAAGTCTTATCGCTTCAGAGCCAGACCGTGGGATCTGGAGCAGAGTGAGTCTACCTGCGCGGGATGTGCACTGGGATGTCGCGTGGTCGTTCAGTCCTCCCAAAATGAGATGACCAGACTCTTGGGTATCGACTCCGATGCAGTCAATCACTCGTGGCTGTGCGATAAAGGCAGATTTGGATTTGAAGCGACTGCTTCGCCTAATCGAGTTAGAGCGCCCCATATTCGTAAAGGTAACAACTTTGTCGAAGTTGGATGGTTCGAAGCATTGACTAAGGTGGCAAAGACGTTGACGGCAGCGTTAGAGAACGCTGGCGCTAACGCGGTTGCTGTTCTTGGTGGTGGGACGCTTACCAATGAAGATGTGTTTGCCTGGATGAAACTCATGAAGGGATATTTGGGCGTTGACTCCTGCGATGTCCAAATGGGTAATGGGGTAGATCCACGTCTTATTCTTCAAGGATCTGTAGCCACGATAAATGAAGTCGTAGACTCTCGCACCGTTGTGCTAATAGACGCTGATATAGAAGAAGAGGTGCCAGTTCTCTTTCTACGATTAAGAGAAGCCGCTTTGGCTGGTCGCACACGTGTTGTCGAGGTAGTAGATCATTTAACGTCATTGTCTGCAGTGGCTTCTCAGACTCTGCTCGTAGGTGATCTCGACTTCGAAAAAAGCCTTGAAACCTTGAATCTGGAGTCGTTAGCGGGTGTGACAGAACCGGAGTTTGTCGGCCAGGGTGTTGTCTTTGTCGTTGGACAGTCAAATGTTCTCAGATCTCAAAGTGAACGTAGTCGCGCCGTTGCCCGATTACTGAGGAGATACCCGAAGGCGAAAATACTTCCTGTCTTTTCTAAATCCAACACCATGGGAGCGATGCACTTAGGGATGTCTCCTGGGTTCCTCCCCGGTGGCGTTGAGTTGGATAGTGCTACATCTCAAATCCAGTGGCCCAATCTTCCCAAGTCGAGAGGAATGAGTGGTCATGAGATACTCCAGTCTGCCGCGCAGCAGGACTTGGAGGTGCTTTTCTTGTTGGGCCCGGATGCTTTATCCGAATACCCAGATAGACGCTTAGTCGAAAGGGCTCTTGAGAGGAGTTCCCTCGTTGTTGCTGTTGACTCCACATTCAATGAGGTGACGGAGTTTGCCGATGTCGTGCTACCTCTTGCTGCTTTTGGCGAATACATTGGGACTTTCACCAACATTGAAGGGCGTATCTCGCCGGTGGGCCAAAAGTTGGTGCCGCTCGGTGTTGCTCAAAAAGGTTGGGAGATTGCATCGGAGATAGCGGGATCTTTAGGCTATGACCTAGGATTTGAGAAGGAAGAAGATATTTGGACCGAAATTGCATCGGTATCACCGATACATCGAGGATTTAGTCCCAAGGTCCTTTCGAAAGAGTTCGATGGCGTGGTGCTGCCTATCAAGGCTGTCAAAGTCGAAATCTCTAATATTCGACTTTTGGATCCGATGGCCACTCCTGGAATCGCTTCTGTTGCAAGACATGCTCCACCTGTGGAAGAACCTTCGACGATCTACGAGGTGGGTTCCCTGTCGAAGGATGGATCGGAACAGTTGGAACAGAACGTGCCTTTGCAGATCGAAGCGCCGAAGTTTATTGATGAACTACTCTTAGAGACAAGCTCGATAGAAGCCGTGGCTTCCGACGGCGAAGATCTGTTACTGCGACTGTCACTGATTCGTCGGCTGTATGCGAAATCTCAAATGGTAATAGAATCACCTACTCTTTCGGGCCTTCTTCCCGAGCCCAGGCTCAGGATCTCTCCTCATACGGCTTCACGGATAGGGATTTCACACGGTGAGTTAGCCTTGATTGCTCGTGGCGAGATGCAAAGCGGCCCGATCATGACTTGGGTAACTGACTCAGTCTCTGACAACGTGGCGGTTGTCGACTTTGTTGACAGTTTTGACCTGGAGGAACTAGGGCAGCTGGAAGTGGAGAATCTAGTAAAGGTGGTGAAGGCATAATGGGAGCCGATCCTCTGTTACTTGGAGGAGTGAATATCGGAATCATCATTTTGGTGATCGTGAAGGTACTGGTTGCCTTTGCGGTACTGATGGTGACCGTAATGATGATGATTTGGTTTGAGCGCAAGGTCATCTCTGATATGCAAAATAGAATAGGACCGAACCGAGCAGGTCCTTTCGGGCTTCTTCAATCTCTCGCGGATGGGATTAAGCTATTTTTTAAAGAGGATCTAGTTCCTGATCAGTCCGATCGCTTCGTGTTCAAGCTTGCGCCTTATTTGGCCTTGGTTCCTGCCTTCATCACCTTTACGATCGTTCCTCTGGGAGGGTATATAAAGATCTTTGGGTACAGGACCGAGTTGCAAGTAGCTGATCCCCCGATGGGCATCTTGCTGCTTCTGGCAATGTCTTCAGTTTCAGTCTATGGCGTGATGCTGGCTGGCTGGTCTTCGGGATCCAAGTATCCTTTGTTGGGATCTGTTAGAGCTTCGGCGCAAATGATATCGTATGAGGCTGCGATGGGACTTTCGATAGTTGCAGTTGTACTTGTGACTGGATCTCTGTCTACTCGAGACATGGTTATTTCTCAGCAAGGTTCATTTTTTGGAGTAGTTCCTCACTGGAACATTCTTCGACTAGGCGTCATACCATTTATTATTTTTATGGCAGCAATTACAGCTGAGTTGAATAGACCCCCATTCGACTTAGTCGAGGCAGAACAAGAACTTGTAGGGGGTTTCAACACTGAGTATTCGTCGTTACGCTTTGCCTTGTTTTACCTGGCTGAGTTCATGAATACGGTGACCATGTCCGCCATTATTGTGACACTGTTTTTTGGCGGACCCGATGGACCCGACCCCAGTTTTCTGCATTGGCTGTGGCCAATCCTGTGGTTTGTGCTAAAAACTGGAGTCTTCGCATTCATATACGTGTGGCTTCGTGCTGCTTTGCCTAGACTTCGTTACG
>JAJYGA010000024.1 GCA_021785255.1 Actinomycetes bacterium | reverse complement strand
AAACGCATATGGTCTATCGATCACATGCCCACATTGTGTTGGCTCCCGGATGTCATCATTTTGCGGTGACCGATAGAGTGAGCAACGCGATTAGATCAGTGCTTCCAGAGGTGTGCAGTCGCTTTGATGCTACCTTCGATGCGTTTGAAACCCTTGGCGACCTATCCTCCTAAAGTCGTCACATCGAGACTGATCATGTCCACGACGATACCAATTGGCTATTGGCTGTGAGAGCACGAGAAAAACAGTGGCCAGAAGTGAAGAGCGCTTTGTGGGGAAAACACCCTTGGTCACCCTCATATGCTGTCGTGTCGTGTGGTGGGGCACCACTTGAGATAGTGAAGAAGTATGTAGGAAACCAGAGGCTCCCTGGACGTAAACCGGGTAGACCAAGAAAGGATGAGGTCGCTTGATCTCTCCCCTACGCAAGGGGATTGCGCTCCCGTTTGTTCAAATTTGCGCCCTCTTTAGACGCTCTCGCCAAAGAAACTAGAAGCAAAACAACTACAGTGGACGATTTTCATGGCGACCTCTTGTAAAGCACCTCAAGAACGTATAGTTTCCTAACATAGAGTCTCTCTCAGCCATAGAGCTCATTTAGGTCACCCAACAAGCCAACGTCAATCACACCAGGGAGCACTTCGGTGCCGACTCTAGGACTTTCTCGCTTTAAAGCTCCGTACAAGGAAGGGGAAATCTCTAGCGCCACCGCAGGTGAGAGATCGGCAAGGGGTGCGATTACAAAGCCACGTTCAAAGGCTCTGGGGTGTGGAATGACTAACTCCTTCGACTTCACCCTGACCCCCTCTACATAGACAATGTCAATGTCTAAAGTTCGCGGTCCGTTGACGACACCTCTCACTCTTCCATATTCCATTTCAATAGAGTTAATCCAGCGCAGCATGGCAAATGGTCCAACGGTAGTCTCCGCCTGCAACACCATATTGAGATAAGAACCTTGCCCTTTCGGACCACCTACAGCTTCAGTCTCGTACACGTTTGAGAGTTTCTTTGCCACGTCACCCAACGCGCCAACTGCCCCCGCAAGAAAGTGGCTCCGATCGCCAAGATTCGACCCGAGCGCGAGAAAGAACTGCATGATTACTTCTTTTGAAAATAAGTAACCGCCGCGTAGGCAAGGTGGGCTTCGACAGGTGGTCTCAATTTCTTGACCGTTACCTCCGCTGACACTATCAGCGGGTTCTCGAGCAACTCTGAAGCAACCGCAATAGACAGGGTCTCCAGGAGTTTGTACTTTGTTCTCCTTGCAACCCCAGCGATCGTATCAGTCACAACGGTGTAGTCGTAACTCATAGCCAACTCATCGGAACTTGGCAACGACTTCAGCTCAACTTTAATGTTGAAACTCAGCGGTTGAAGCCTTTCCCGCTCTTCCTCTCCTACTCCGACATGACAAAGAACCTCAAGTTCTCTAAGTTCAATCGTCAAAACCTTTAGATCTTGATCCACTGAGAGCCTTTCCTCATTGAGAGATTCGAACGAAACACTCTTTCCCTAGCGCTTCGTCATTGCTTCAGAGTTTCGAAACGCGGTGTCAGCTCTCTGGAGTAGATTCAGCAACTGAACCGTCTTCATAACTTCATGAACTCGTACGATCGCAACTTCATTGAGAGCACACCACGCTTCAACGGCAAGCTGATGTTCTTCACGATCTTTTGGAGGTGGAGGGGTTTTGTCAGCTGAAGAAAGCTTTGACAAGAATCTCTTTCTAGAAGTACCAACAAGTACTTTGCACCCCAACTCCTTAAATTCCCCAATACATCGCAATATCTCAAGATTATGATACGCCGTCTTACCAAAGCCAATTCCCGGGTCAACGATCACTTCCGGAACACCCATGGAAAGGGCCTCTTCTACCTTTAAACGCAGATAGGTTTTCACTTCTCTAACAACGTCGTCGTAGGTAGGAGAAAGCTGCATGGTTTGAGGATTACCCTTCATATGCATAGCTACCCACGGCACCTCGCATCTGGCAGCCACAGGTGCCAATGTACCACTTACGTCATTTATAATTTTTGCCCCGTTCTCTACGGCCCTCTCCGCCACCATCGCGTGGCGCGTATCCACCGACACCAACCCATAACAAGACAGGGTTCGAACGACTGGCAACACTCTTCGAAGTTCTTCTTCTTCATCTACCACATCAGCAAAAGGTCTCGTCGATTCACCACCAACATCGACTATCTCTGCGCCCTGTTCAAATAGCTTCATGCCGTGGTCTATGGCTCGATCGTGATCAAAGTACTCTCCACCATCAGAGAATGAATCTGGCGTGACATTCACAACACCCATTACGATCATCTAAGGTTACACCTATCGTTTCGGGGAGCGTATCAGCTCCATCGCCTCAGCCCTAGTTGCAGCATTTGCTTTAAAAACACCCCTCACTGCAGAAGTCATGGCCTTCGAGCCACGTTTTTTTACGCCCCGTACTGTCATACAAAGATGTTCGGCTTCAACAACGACCAAGACACCTTTAGGTTTGAGTGCAAGCTCAATATAGGTTGCAATCTCCGTTGTTAATCTCTCCTGCACCTGCAGTCTCTCAGAAAGCACCTCAACTAGCCTAGCTAACCTGGATAGACCGATGATTCGGCCTTGAGAGTTCGGTATATACGCAATATGAGCCTTACCCAAAAATGGCAACATATGGTGTTCGCATAGAGAAGAAAACTCCACATCACGAACTATAACCATCTCCTCATGTCCTGCAGGAAAGGTCTCTGCTAAAATTGTGTTAGGGTCAATCTCTCTACCGGCGAGCATCTCAAGATGGCTCTCCAAGACTCTCATGGGCGTGTCCTTCAACGTTTCATCGTCTAGATCGATTCCGATAAAGGTCATATACTCACCGAGAGCTTTTAAAGCTCGTTCTTTGTCTATCCTCACGACAGTTTCAAGACTCCGGATCTTCTATATAGCGTGCGACAAATGGCAAGTTCCTAAATCGCTCCGCCACATCCAGACCATATCCTACGACAAAGTCCGCTGGAATCTCGAATCCAACATAATCTACCTGCAGGTCCGCCCTTTGAAGTCCTCGTTTCAGAAGTAGAGTACATACAGTAACCGACTCTGGACCTCTCGCTTTGAGATTGCGCAACAGATACTGGAGTGTAAGTCCACTTTCAATGATATCTTCTACGACAATTACATCTCTGCCAGCGATATCAGCATCAAGATCTTTAAGTATCCGAACCACTCCAGAGCTTTTAGTAGCACTCCCATAAGAGGAAATCGCCATAAAGTCAAATTCAACAGGAACAGTTATAGACTTGGCAAGGTCCGACATAAACATGAACGCACCTTTCAAAACACCAATCAGCAGGGGTGCCTTGCCGTTGAAGTCCTTGGAGATAACCTCTCCCAACTCTCTAATCCTTAGTTGTAGCGACTCCGAGTCAACAATAAGGTCCCCTATATGGGGATCCTCCTGAGTAGGCTCCACCTGACCTCCACCTAGTTTATCTCTAATTCAACCACGCAAGTGGCAAAGTAAAGCCTAGACCAAGTCCACTAACTCCTTGGTCGGCAGTTGTACTTTGAGGGACCCAGACCTTCTAAGCAACAGATGCCCCAAGGGCAAAGAAGTGGAAGACGGTCCACCTCTTACAACCTCCAAACATTTTTGAGTGTGGAACCACGAGAGTTGTAATCCTGTAACTTCAAGCAACTTCGACCTAATCCACATCGAGGCGATATGAGAGGGACAGTCTTTAAGGTCTTTCAACGTAGTAGGAGTAAATCGATCTAGCACGCTAGTTACTATCTCCTGGTCCTGACGTAAAAGCCTTGAAGTACGATAGATAATAGGAACGACGTCTCGCTTGGCGACATCACATAACAGAGGAATAACTTCGTTACGAACCCTGTTTCGCACAATCTTTGGATCTCTATTTGACGGGTCAGTGAGAGGGATCAGACCAACCGATGCGCATATTGCATCCGTTTCATACTTACGGACTCCAAGTATGGGATGTCTGATACCCATCTCCATCGCTCCTAGACCTTTGAGTCCCCCACCACGAACCAAGTTGTAAAGAACTGTCTCCACCTGATCATCCGCTGTATGACCCGTGGATACATCCTTCGGTAAAGCACTGTATCTAGCCTTTCGTGCCCGTTCTTCTAGGTTGGGACCAGGTTCAACCTTTACTCGATGCCTGATGAGCGTGACCCGCAATGGACGTAATTGTTCTTCTACCATGTCCGCCTCAAGAGAAGACTCTTTGCGGATCTGGTGATCAACATGGTGGGCGACTACTTCCAGACCTACCAACTTAGCGAGTACAACCAGTGCTAGCGAGTCTGCTCCTCCAGAAACCGCTGCACTAATAAGAGTCTCTTTCCCCAGCTTCTGAAAGAAAGAACGTGACAAGAGGTCATCAACGTCTATCCCAGACTCAGTTAGTCGAACTCTAAGTTCTGTTTGAAGATCAAGGGACAAGGGCCTAGCCACTGTATTCTCATCAAAAGAGCTACCTTCACTCTTAAGCAGATAAAGATGTGGAACGCTTCGTCCTGATCCACTCTCATTTGTCACACCAAAAAGGTTACCCTAAGTACCAAACTGTAA
>JAJYGA010000087.1 GCA_021785255.1 Actinomycetes bacterium | reverse complement strand
TTCTGGTGTCCACAGGTGCTATGGAGCAGGCGTTGGTATCTCACAACTTTTCCCTGGAGTATGTGGTTCAAAATAACTCTAGAGAGACGCCTCTTTTGTTCTCTATTACGGGAATGTGGTCGGCTCTTGAGGGCTCGATGTTGCTCTGGGCCTTGATACTTTCGCTTTTTGTAGCGGCGATGGTGTTGGTTACACGACGATATGGGAGTGAACGGACGACGTCTTGGGCACTTGTAATAGCAGGATTGGTGTTAGTTTTCTTTGTGGCCTTGATGGTTGGACCGGCTAATCCCTTTGTGCGTACAGTGGGAGCTATTCCACCAGATGGACAAGGACCTAACCCGCTACTTCAGAACTACCCACTGGTAGCAATCCATCCACCTATGCTCTATGCGGGTTTTGTTGGCATGACCGTGCCGTTCGCGTTCGCCTCGGCGGCACTGATTACGGGTGAGAACGAGCGTTTTTGGCTGGAGCGAACTCGATCGTGGACCCTTTTATCTTGGGCCACCTTAACGATTGGGATCGCTCTTGGGGCATGGTGGTCTTACCAAGTGCTGGGATGGGGTGGTTTTTGGGCATGGGACCCAGTTGAAAATGCTGCCTTTTTGCCTTGGATATGTGCGACAGCATTTCTGCACTCGTCTGTGGCTCAACAAAAGCGCTATTCGATGAGAGTATGGAACTACTCATTGATCTCAGGGGCCTTCGCTCTAACCATACTCGGGACGTATTTCACCCGATCTGGAGTGCTTGAGTCTGTACACGCATTTTCCAACTCTAATTTGGGTGATCTTCTGATCATATTTTTTGGAGTGGTATTGGTATTTTCGGTAAGTCTCGTAGCTTACCGAGCGGAGATGATGCGCGCAGGGCGCAAGGTGAGGGCGTCTCTCAACCGAGAGACTGCATTGGTTGTAAATAATCTCTTGTTTGCCGGACTAGCATTTGTAGTGCTGCTAGGAACGACCTTTCCTCTTCTGGTTCAGATTGTCTCTCCGGAACCGGTAACGGTTGGAACTCCTTACTACAATTCTTTTGCCGCACCGATAGGGCTGTTGCTGTTGTTTTTTATGGCTATCTCGCCAGTGGTACCTTGGCGTTCTTCTACGCTAACTGAGATTGGAGATAGAGTACGAGTACCTACGATAGCAGCGGTGACGGTGCTGGCGCTGTCTGTTGCGTCTGGAGAGTACCGCTTAGACGTCCTGGCTACGTTTACCCTGGCGACATTTGCGCTGGTATCTGCTGCCTATCAAATCTTCAGGACGACATCTGTTGCAAAAAGACAGAGGGGTTTGATCAGGGGGCTGTGTTCGAAGCGTAACGGAGGAATGATAGTACATATTGGCGTAGCCCTGATTGCATTTGCGCTGGTATCTGCGACATCGTTTGGGCACAAGGGAGAGGTGAGACTGTCGAAGGGTCAAACAGCTGACTTTTTCGGTACGAAAATTACTTACCTGGGTGTCGCCAATGTGGTAACTCCAGCAAAGAGCAGCTTTGAAGCGAACGTTTTAGTTAATGGAGCTGGTCCTTTTCATCCGGCTATCAGTCAATTTGGTACTTATACCCAAGCGGTTGGATCTCCCTCTGTTGACGTAATGTTTTCACGTGATATATACCTGACAATTAACAGCGCTCCAAACCTCGCCCATCGTAATCCTCGTATCACCATCGGAGTCATTATTCAACCCTTGATATCTTGGTTGTGGGTAGGAGCTGCGACAATGGGGCTTGGAGCCGCATTGGCAGCCTTTGGATGGTCAGAGAGACGTAAAAAGGAGAGTCGAGCTGGTCGAAAACCTAATAGGAACCCGATAGACGAACTTGTACTGTCTGAGGAAGGTGAATCCTTACTTGGACAACCGTCTTCAAGCTAAAGAAACGTCAGTTGGAGGTGAGATCAATCTCAGAACCTGTGTCATTAGATGAAGATTTAAGCCATACTGAAGATCGTGTGACTAAGGTAGGTGTTGCCCAAGGATCGAGACGTCTGCGGTTGGTGGCAACCCTGCTAGGGATTGTCTTTGTTGTATTTGCTGGATTTCTTGCGACCCGCAAACCGGCATCGTTACAGAGCGCCCCTTCACCTTTGTTGTTTCATAGCGCTCCTGCTTTGAGCGGTCCCTCCCTCTTTGGTGGTTCGGTTTCTCTGTCCAACTATAGAGGGCGCTTCGTTCTTGTGAACTTTTTCGCGTCGTGGTGTGCTAGCTGCAGAACTGAGATGCCACAACTGGTTTCCTTTGCAAAGGCAGAATCAAAATTAGTTCAGATCTTTGGAGTTGACTATGACGATGAAAATGCGTCGGCTAAGTCATTTCTTTCAGCATATGGAGCCAATTGGCCGGTGTTGGTGGACTCAAACGGCCAGACCGCTTTACGCTGGGGAGTATCAGAACCCCCTGAAAGCTTTTTGATTGCTCCTAACGGGAAGGTAGTGACCAAGATAATTGGACCAATAACAGCTAAACAACTTTCTGTGCTGATACAAATCGCTAAGTCAAAGGGATACTAGACATGACGTCTGTATTGATGAGTTTTACTGGTTCAAGACGAAGGCGCTTTTGGACATCCATTGGTGTTGTGATTCTGGCTTCTTTTAGTTTTGCTGTCTATCACAACCTTACCACGGCCAACACGTCGTCGAGGGTGATTGCACTGGAGAAAGAAGTCAAGTGTCCTAGTTGTATCGATCTTTCCATCTACAACTCCAACGATGCGACTTCTTATACCATGAGAGTGTTCATCAAGAAAGCCGTCGCTTCTGGGGAAAGTAACTCGGAGATCTTAGATACCTTGGTGACGACTTACGGGAGTCAGATACTCATGACCCCGCCGAAATCTGGCATAAATCTCTTGCTCTGGTTCCTACCTGCCTCTTTCTTAGTGGCCGCGGTCTTGGAGATTCTCCATCTTCGAGGACGTGTAAATCGCGGATGGTTGCGGAAGGCCGATACAACCCGTCCTTTTCAAGACCTGGAAGTGAAAAGCAACTTTGATTCTAGGTCTTACGTCACCGGGGCGCCTCTTCTTGGTTGGATGACAGAGATGGTGAGATTTTTAAAGAGTCAAGGAAAGAGATCGCTATTGCTCATTGGATCTTTGACATTTATTGCTGCGGGCGTAGGCGTCTTTGGATATGGACTCTTTTCGAGTTCTAACAGGCAAGGCGTTTCGTCAGTATCTTTGGACCAGCAGGTACTTGACGCTGAGGTACTTGCTGGTGCTGGACAATACGATGGAGCGAGTCAAATTCTCTCAAAAGTATTGCAACAAGATCCGACTCAACCTCAAGCTTTAGCATATCAAGGTTGGATTTCTTTTCAAGTGGGGTCGTTGCGAAAGGATGTGGCTTTGCAAAACAAAGGGCTAGATCTGCTTAAGCTTTCAATATCTGTGTCTCCAAGTTATGGAATGGGCCATCTATTCTATGGCGTAGCACTCTTTGACGGAAAACACGATGCGAGGGCTTCTGTTACCCAGTTTCGTTTGGCAATGAAAGATCATGTTCAGAGATCGGTCCTTCTTCAGGTAAAAACGACCATAGACGCGGCATTTGGCAGGGAAGGAATCAAACCACCACTTTGATGCCACATGTTTCCAGGTTCTAAAGACTATGAGGTTGGTATGGTTTATCTATGAGTTTTTTTGATCGGAATAGACGTGAGTTGGAAGAGAGGGGATACCAGCCTGAACGTCTGCCGCCAGGTCAATATCATACTGATCGTTTTCCTGTGCTTCAAGCTTCAGGAGTTGCGCTCTATAAGAATGTTGATGACTGGGATCTCAAGGTTTTTGGTCACGTAGATCACGAACTTTATTTTGGTTACCAAGATCTTGTTGAGCTCGCAGAAGACGTGCTTGTGGCAGATATCCACTGTGTTACTAAGTGGTCAAAGTTTGACACTCATTGGAGAGGAGTTTCGTTCTCCAAAATACTTGAGTTAGCCAGTCCTTTCCCAGAGGCTCAGGCGGTCATGTTCCATGGAGAGTTTGGCTACACAACCAACATACCCATGGATGACCTAAGAAGTTCGGAGGCGTTGATAGCCCTGTACTATGAAGAAAAGCCGCTTGAACCAGAGCATGGTTTTCCAGCTCGCTTTGTTTTCCCGAAGCTCTATTTTTGGAAGTCGACTAAGTGGCTACGCGGTATTGAGTTCATCTTGGAGGACCAACCGGGTTTTTGGGAGCGTAATGGATATCATATGTACGGAGACCCTTGGAGTGAACAGCGTTATAGTGGAGATTAAAGGTCAAAGCCCGTAATCGGACGTCACTGGTGTACCAAATGTCCCTCTCCAGAGTTTCACTGTAAAACAGGACTTTCAACATTTGACCGTTGTCCCGAGTGACTCTTAGGGATTACCGAATGTTATCACGCGCGTGATATAATGAATGAATGGAGATAAACGATGAATCGCTCGCGCGATTCTTTGACGTACTCCTTCCACACCTGAACGAAGTTCAACGACGGGTAGCTGTTGGTGCAGCCTCAGTGATGCTAGGGCCAGGCAATAAAACACGAATAGCTACTACAGCACATATGAGTCGTAACACAGTGATCAAAGCTGAGAGAGAAGTTATAGCAGGAATTGAACCATCTGTTCGCCAACGTCCCATCGGTGGTGGTGACATAAAGGCCGAGA
>JAJYGA010000082.1 GCA_021785255.1 Actinomycetes bacterium | reverse complement strand
TTGGAGTCAAAGGTGCCGCCGAATACTCCCACGCTATCTACACCTTAGATGACGCTCTCTCAGTACGCAACCGCATTTTTCATCAGTTCGAACTTGCAGCTGCACATGGAATAACCGAAGGATGTCTTACCTTTGTCGTTGTTGGCGGTGGCGCCACAGGAGTCGAAATGGCAGGCGCCTCCGCTGAACTCTGTGATAGGGCGCTCCGCACAGACTACACATCAATTCCAAAATCTCTTGTAAGGGTGATCTTAATAGAACAGCGAGACAAGATACTCGAAGCTTTTGACGACCCACTCTCTCAGTACGCGCTCGAAGAACTCAAACGACGGGGTGTAGAGGTTCTACTCAACAGTGTTGTCGATGAGGTAACTACCGACAGGGTTCACCTCAAAGGTGATAGAGATATCCCTTACGGAATATTGATCTGGGCTGCAGGTGTCGGTGCACCGACTCTTACTTCCACTTTAAATGTGCCACAGGGTCGAGGGGGACGTATCCTTGTAGAGTCGGATCTTAGGGTGACTGGGCACGACAACATCTTTGCGGTCGGTGATATTGCCGCAGCAAGCTCCAACGATGAAATTGTGCCTCAGTTAGCTCAACCTGCGCTTCAAGAAGGCAAACACGCGGCTTTGCAGATTAAAAATCTTATCTCAAGTGCACCTACAGCATCTTTTGTCTACAAAGATCGTGGAACTATGGCCACCATAGGCAGAAGAGCCGCAGTCGCACAACTAAAAGGCGGTATTGACCTAACAGGCTGGCTGGCTTGGATGGCTTGGTTGGTACTCCACTTAATTACACTTCTCGGTGCAAGAAACAAGTTGTCAGTACTTATCAACTGGCTTTGGCACTACGTCTCATGGGGGAAAGGCCCAAGAGTTATCCTAGGCGGATAGAGTTGACGGTTTCTCCAGCCACTCTTCCCATATTTCGTTGTGATCCTCAATTCCTTGGGGTGTCAACTTCAAAAGATCCTCGCTGAAAAGGTCGGCTAGCTCTCTCTGGGCAACATAATCGTGAGTAACGCCTGTTATAAGTCTTTTTCGAACTTCGGCAAAGTTGTCATCTATCCCTTGAGAAAATCGCAGCAGAGCAATTGCAAAGTCGATATCGGACTTCATTGGTGCCCGTCCAAATACTGAGGCTCTTTTTAAAGCCACAACCACCAGTGCCGTAACTACATCCGCCATCGCTTCCCCGTTTCGGAGCACAAGCTTTTCTTTGTAACCATCGACAAGATGCAACACGTATCCCTGATCCGGACCCGGTGATCCAAAAAGACGTCCACTACTACGCCTACGCCCTTTCAGTTCAGCAGGTCGTTTAATCTCCCTCACTAGCGTCTCTTCACGATAGAACTTGGCAACGGAGATCGTTGTCGGAACAAAATCTGGCTGCGTCATAGAGTTTCCTATCTACTATCTGGTTCTTTTAAGTTCGAATAATTATGCAACTTATACTTGATCTATATTTGGCTGGAAGTTTACTCACTCCCAACTCCGTCTAGGGCTGCTCGCAAAAGCCCTATGACCAATGAATCAACGAGCGCGTGCCAAGATGCCTCGATGACGTTGGAAGAAACCCCAATAGTTGACCAGGATCCCTCTCCATTGGCAGAATCTATCAACACCCTAACCGTAGCATCTGTCGCCTTATCTGAGTCCAGCACTCTCACCTTGAAGTCTGTCAAGTGCAATCTGTCAAGTGAGTCAAAGTGAGGACGAAGAGCTTTTCTCAAAGCAGCATCTAAAGCAGAAACTGGACCATTTCCTTCAGCTGTTTCAATAACTCTAACTCCATCCACCATAAGCTTCACAGTTGCTTCTGTTATAGAGTTGCCTCCCTCTTTATACTCCGTCAGCACTTTGAAAGACTCCAGAGCAAAGAACTCCTGCGTCCAACCTTCACTTTTGCGAAGAAGTAGTTCCAGAGATCCATCTGCCACCTCAAAGTGATACCCTTTGTACTCCAGCTCTTTGAGTCTTTCTAAGACTTTAGCCAAGGATTCCTCTTTAATTTCAATCCCAAGTTCGTTCGCCTTCAACAGCAAGCTCTGACGACCTGCCATCTCCGAAACCACAAAACGTGTACCATTTCCAACCGTCTCTGGATCTACATGTTCATAAGCGTCGGGCCTACGTGCAATAGCACTTACATGTAAACCAGCCTTATGCGTAAACGCCGAGGAGCCCACATATGGAGACTGAGAAGAAAGAGGTAGATTGACAATTTCAGCTACGTGACGCGATATGGAAGTGATAAGGTGGATTTTCTCCCGCGGCACCGTATCTATGCCCATCTTTAATGTAAGATCTGGAACAACGGTAGAAAGGTTGGCGTTTCCAGTCCGCTCTCCATATCCATTGACACAGCCTTGAACATGAGTAGCACCAGCCTTTACCGCCGTGATGGAGTTGGCAACAGCGCATCCCGAGTCGTTATGAAAGTGTACGCCAATTTGAGTTGAACATACATTCTTCACATCAGAGACAACCTCTTCCACCTCAAAAGGTAGTGCCCCTCCATTGGTATCACAGAGAACGACTGTGCGGGCTCCTGCCTGCTCTGCCGCATCGAGAACGGCCAAAGAGTACTTGGGATTGCGTTTGTACCCGTCAAAGAAATGCTCTGCATCAAAAAAGACATCGAGTCCTTCTTTAACCAAGAAGTTAACTGAGTCAAACGCCATTTTTATGCCTTCGTCCAATGTCGTTCTCAAGGCGTCGGTGACATGATAATCCCACGCCTTTGCTACAATGCAGACGGCTTCTGTAGAAGCTTCTAACAGCGCTCTCAATGTGGGATCTGACTCCGCATTACCTCCCGCCCGTCTGGTGGATCCAAAAGCTACCAACGCCGCATTCTGCAGCTTCAGCTCATTTGGAGCCCGTCGAAAAAACTCAGCATCTTTTGGGTTTGCACCTGGCCATCCACCTTCTATAAAACGAAAACCCATGGAGTCAAGTTGCCTAGCAACACGCAGTTTGTCTTCAACAGTTAAAGATATGCCTTCTTGTTGTGCACCGTCTCTAAGGGTAGTGTCATAAACATCCACATGTAAAGGCAGACCATCTATGTGATCAGCGGACATACTCCAGCCATCCTTCGTATCGTTTCTCTTCTCCATGCACTATTGCAAAGAACGAACTTTGAAGCTGTTTAGTCATATCCCCTGGCTTGCCCGTACCAACAACTCGATCATCTACAGAAGCAATCGGTACAACCTCCGCAGCCGTTCCAGTTAGAAAGGCTTCGTCCGCCACATAAAGATCAGAGCGAAGAAGTGTCTGTTCTTTCACTTCATAGCCTAGATCCGAGGCAATTTTCATGATGGAGGCTCTTGTAATGCCATCTAATGCGCCTGAAGAGATAGGAGGTGTGATTAAAGTACCGCCTTTTACCACAAAAATATTCTCACCTGTGCACTCCGACACCTCTCCTTGAGGGTTTAAAAGTATACATTCGTCGTAACCACTTTTGATTGCTTCGACCTTGGCCAAAGAAGAGTTGACATACATTCCAGTGCACTTCACCGCCGGAGGAACTGAGTTAGGGTCATGTCTCTGCCAAGATGAAACCTTGGCACGAATTCCATTTTGCAGACCCTCTTCACCTAGATAGGTTCCCCATGGCCAAGCCGCTATAGAGACCGAGGTTTTGGATAGGAGAGGATTCAGACCCATCTCACCATACCCTAAAAATGCAATCGGTCGAATGTAACACGAGTCAAGACTATTCACCCTTACGATCTCCTTGATCGCACTAAAGATATCCTCATTGGAGAATGGAATCTCCATTAGTAGCATCTTGGCAGAGTTAAAAAAACGATCAACGTGATCCTCGAGGCGAAATATCGCAGGACCGTTTTCCGTAGCATAAGCCCTAATTCCCTCAAATACACCAGAACCATAATGAAGCCCATGAGACAAAACATGTACGTTGGCATCCTTCCAATCAACCAACGAACCATCCATCCAGATCTTCTCGCTTTCAACTAAGGGCATTTGCTATATCCTTTCTGCATAGTAAGAACCTATCTCATCGGTCTTTAGGAACGCCTCTGGCGAACTCTCTAAAGCCTTAAAGATCTTTTGCGCTGCTTCACTCTCCCCCAAGAAGTCCAGCATCATTGCGGCCGAACGTATAGCAGCCGTGGGATTTGCCTTTCCGGTTCCCACAATGTCATGCGCCGCTCCATGCACAGGTTCGAAAAGTGACGGAGTCGTTCTTTCAGGGTTCAGATTTCCAGATGCCGCAAGGCCAATACCTCCAGAGATCGCCCCAGCAAGGTCTGTGATAATATCACCGAAAAGGTTATCTGTGACGATCACATCATAACGCTCGGGTGCCTCAACCATATATATGCACGCTGCATCTACATGGTTGTATGCGACGGACACATCAGAGAATTCCTTTCCGACATCATCAAATGTTCGTTGCCACAGATCTCCAGCAAAAGTTAATACATTCGTCTTATGAACTAGCGTGAGATGGCGCCTGGGTCTGCTACTCGCCAATGAGAATGCATATCTAACGGCTCTTTCCACTCCAAAACGCGTATTAACCGAACCCTGAGTGGCTACCTCTTGAGAGGTACCTTTCCGTAAGAATCCTCCCTCTCCCGCATAGGTACCTTCGGTATTTTCTCGAATAA
>JAJYGA010000009.1 GCA_021785255.1 Actinomycetes bacterium | reverse complement strand
CTGAGAGAAAGTGATAGAGAGAACCAGGCTCTAATAGGGTAGAACAAAAGGCAGCTGTTGCAGTGAGACGGGCCTGGGGGTTTTCAGTTCCTAACATAGAAATAGTCTATCTGAACAGGACCTATGCCTCCACTACCACGTAAATAGCCTTCTCATTTTCCCCTCATTTTGGGGTGATGTTGTTCAGCAGAGTCCTAGGAAGCTGGACAATAGCCATAAACGTGCACTCATACAAAAACAGGCACGATCCCAATCAGACTCAGGCCTGCAACTGGACTAGATTGCGAGCTGCTTTATTGAAACTCTCCACTTTGCCATTCTTTACGGTTACGATATCTTCTATTCGAGCCCCAAAGGTTCCAGAAATGTATATTCCAGGCTCCACTGAAAAACAATCTCGCTCACGCACTACTCCCGCAGCATTACTCACTAGGTACGGCTCTTCATGCTCCTCCAACCCAATACCATGGCCAAGTCGGTGGATAAAGTACTCTTTATATCCTGCCGCATCAATAACATCTCTTGCCGCCGCATCTGCCGCGGATAGCTTCATTCCTGAGACGATACTTTCCCTAGCCGTACTTTGAGCAAGCTCCAACACCTCATACAACCGAAGAAACTCGCGATTCGCTTCTCCCACAAAAACTGTTCGTGTAATATCGGAACAGTAGCCGGGTTCTCCGTTTGCTGCGAAAGTTCCGCCAAAGTCGCATACTACCGGATCATTTCTCTCGATTACCTTGGAAGAAGGTTCATGATGCGGAGACGCAGAGTTAGATCCTGATGCCACGATCGCGAAATTGACATGTGAATGACCGAAATCCAACAGCAGGCGACCCAATTCTTCGGAAACTTCACGCTCGGTCCTTCCTAAGAGTTTCACCTGACCACCAAGAAGTTGTTCGGCCACCGCGTCTGCTGCAGCTCCCGCGGCAGCGAGTGTCAAAAGTTCAATCTCATCTTTTTCTCGCCTAACGTCAAATTCCAGTTCAGACAAAGAGTAGAACTCTGAGTCGGTAGTCTTCCTGGCTGTTGCAAGGAGCCAAGATGACCATCCTCGATCAGACACCCCCACCCTCTTCGCTCCTCTAATACCACTTACAATCATGTCAAAGGGATCTTTATCTTCTGCCCAAGGCACAACCTTAAATAGATCGGATCTAGGTACAACACGAGCTGCTTCAAGTTGTGGAACTATCAGCATAGGTATTTCGTCTGGCCGAATCACCAAAGCGGTTATCCGCTCAAGCGGCATCGGTTCATATCCAATCAGCCAGGGTACTTCTGCGCCCAAAGTCAAAATTGCGGCATCAACACTTCGTTCTCGCAGAACTGACTGAAATCTTTCAGTTCTTCTGAAGTAAGCGCCTTCGTAGTCGCTTTCGGACAAGGCATCCAAAGCGGCGTTTAAGGTTTTCAGTCGAGACTGCGCATCTTGGCTTGTTTCACTCATAAACGTCTCCCACTCCAACTACTCCAAGAGTTCACAGCTCGGCAGCACTTTACACAAGAGCAGACGCGCTTTTACGAGCATGATACGAGGATCGTGCCATAGGAGATGCCTCGACATGAGCAAAACCTAAAGAGTGCGCGTATCTCTTTAGTGCCTCAAACTCCGAAGGCGTATAGTAGCGAATCATGGGAGCGTGATTCTTTGTCGGTCTTAGGTATTGTCCTATCGTTATGATCGAGACGCCCACCTCATGTATATCTCTCAAAGCAGCTCTGAGTTCGTCCATAGTTTCTCCCAATCCAACCATGAGACCAGATTTCGTCACTAGACCAAACTCCCTCGCTCTAGCAAGGACAGACAAGGATCTAGCATAGCTAGCCGAAGGGCGGATTGCTCTTTGCAGCCGAAGAGGTGTCTCAACATTGTGGTTGAGAACCTGGGGACGAGCTGCGAATATCACGTTCAAAGATGTTTCATCGCCTTTGCAATCAGGAATCAGAACCTCCACGCCAACTTCAGGGCTGCGCATTCTAATAGCTTCAATTGTCGCAGCAAAAGCACTCGCTCCGCCGTCTTGCAGATCGTCTCTAGCCACCGCAGTTACCACGGCAAACTCCAAGCCTAATTTCTCGACAGCCTCAGCAACGTGATACGGTTCATCAGGGTCTAATGGACGAGGTTTCGACGTATCCACCAAACAAAATGCACAGGCCCTTGTGCAGCTTTCTCCATTGATCATAAATGTCGCCGTGCCATCAGCCCAGCATTCGAAGATATTAGGACAACCTGCCTCCTCACAGACCGTAGTGAGTGATAAGGATCTCATCAGACTCTTAAGTTGACGATACTCAGAGCCCATATTTGCGTGATTTCGCAGCCATTCAGGTTTACGATCTCTTACTGGGATGGCATTACCCAAATTAATACCGGCTTTTTCCATTCTGGTAGATATTTTTGAAACTCCTACTTGAATGGGATAAGTCCCTGATTTCACTACCCGTGGAGTTGCACTGTCCAGACGATCGTCATCCGACAAAGTGGACGGGTCATCGATCCCATAATACTCCGTATTCTGAAACCCAAAATCTTCGGAAAAGTACAACGAGACTTTCCTTCCAACCTCGACCAGTGAAGCATCACAGCCCTCAGCTCGCATCGATGTGACTGTCTTATCACGTATCCCACAGGGAATTATGTGATCAAACATGGTAAGATCCGTAGATACATTCAACGCGAAGCCATGCATACTTCGTCCTCGCGAGATCTTTACACCAATAGCAGCGATCTTTCTTGGCTCCAAGATGCTCCCCACCCAAACACCTGGATATCCTTCAAGAGAAAACGCTTCTATGCCATAGTCCTTTAGCGTTCTGATTAGTACACTTTCGAGCCCATGGACGAAACGGGGTACCATTGAACTGCCAGGTTCCACATCTATAATTGGGTATCCTACCAACTGTCCGGGACCGTGATAGGTGACATCACCGCCTCTATCGGTTTCTACAATCGCTGCACCAACTGTAGCAGGATCAACAAGAATGTTATTTCGATCAGCACGTACGCCTAGGGTGTATGTCTTGGGATGTTCCAACAGTAGCAGATATTCTCTTACACCGTCAAAGAGTTTTTTCTGCACCCAATAGCCATCGTTGTAGCCAACTCGCCCCAACCATCGAACTTCTAGGTTACGACTCATGAAATGACCTCGCTATCAGTTGAAGATCTTGTTTTCAAGCTAAAACTCTTGAGCCCAATTCCAGGTCTCAATAATCTCTCTCATTCGCGCCAAGAAAGCGGCGGCATAGGCACCGTCAATTACTCGATGGTCGAATGCAATAGCAAGTACCCCAACCGAATGAATTCCGATGGTTTCAGAACCATCTGGGAGTTTCACCACGACTGGCTTACGACGGATTCCATCTGTGGAGAGAATCGCCACCTGCGGTTGATTGATTATCGGGTAAGTAATCAACGTACCAAAAGGACCGGGGTTGGTAATAGTAAATGTTCCACCGGAGATATCATCCGCACTCAACTGCTTTGTTCTGGCACGATGTGCAAGGTCATAGATCTCCCTGGCTAATCCGGTAAGGCGCTTCGTGTCAGCACTATGAATAACTGGAGCTATAAGACCATCCAGATCCAGATCAACGGCAATGGCAAGATGAATATCCTTATGCACGATCAATGCATCATCTCCAACCGATGCATTCAAGCGCGGAAATGTGCGAAGTGCTTCCAACGCAGCTCTAGATACAAATGGCAAATAAGTTAACGAAAATCCTTCCTCTTTCCGGAACTGCTCCTTCAGAGAACCTCTTACCCTTTCCACTCCCTCAAAGTCCACCTCGATCGACACCAAGGTATGTGCTGAAATGGCCTTTGAACGTACCATATGTTCCGCTGTACGGCGACGAATGTTGTTAAAGGGTATCACTTCATCGCGAGCTCCAATTGATAAAGATTGATGCTGCACAACAGGTGCTGACTGGACCTGTGCTGGTTCTGGTGCTGGTTGCACGGGCGGTGCTGACTGGACCGGTGCTGGTTCTGGTGCTGGTTGCACGGGCGGTGCTGACTGGACCGGTGCTGGTTCTGGTTGCACGGGCGGTGCTGACTGGACCGGTGCTCTATATCCTTGTGCAGAACGTTGATCCAAATAATCAAGAACGTCAGCTCGCGTAATTCGTCCGCCAGCGCCCGTCCCCGTGATTACTGACAGATCAACGCTGTTCTCTCTTATTAACTTTCTTACGACAGGAGAGAGCAGCAACGCTGCCTCTTGCCCCGGTGCTGGTTGCACGGGCGGTGCTGACTGGACCGGTGCTGGTTCTGGTGCTGGTTGCACGGGCGGTGCTGACTGGACCGGTGCTGACTGGACCGGTGCTGGTTCTGGTGCTGGTTGCACGGGCGGTGCTGACTGGACCGGTGCTGGTTCTGGTGCTGGTTGCACGGGCGGTGCTGACTGGACCGGTGCTGGTTCTGGTGCTGGTTGCACGGGCGTATTATCGCTTCCTATGACCGCCAGAACCGTTCCCACTTCAACCGTATCGCCTTCTTCTACCAGAATCTGAACCACCACGCCACTTTCGTCAGATGGTACTTCTGAGTCAACTTTGTCCGTCGACACTTCGAATAGGGGTTCGTCTTTTCCTACGGTATCCCCAACCCTTTTCAACCACTTCGTGATTGTTCCTTCTGTAACCGATTCACCTAATTGAGGCATCTTTATCTCAGCCAACGTGTAGTCCTCTCCCTGTGAGTGCTAATACTGTTTCTCCAAACGCTTCCGATAAAGTCGGGTGCGGCTGTATGAACTGTCCAACTTCCTCAGGAGTTGCCTCCCAGTTAACAGCCAGATAGCCTTGTCCCAACTGTTCTGTAACCCATGGGCCAACCATGTGAACTCCTAAGATTCGACCTGCTTGACCCGAAGGAAGGCGTTCAGCAATAACCTTTACCATTCCCTGAGTCTCGCCAATAATTCGAGCTCTCGAATTTCCGCCAAAAGGATCTTTCTTTACTACGATATCTAGACCAGCTTCAAGAGCTTGTGCCTCTGTTAACCCAGCAAAGGCAACTTCAGGGTTAGTGTAAATACACCATGGAACCCGAGAATACTCAACCGGAACAGTCTTTTCTCCAAGAATAGATTTAATAGCAACAATTGCCTCAGCAAAACCTACGTGAGCAAGTTGAGCAGTATTGACTATGTCCCCAATCGCAAAAACACCTTGTTCACTCGTTCGCATATACTCATCGACTTCCACAAAGCCACGAGCATCCAATCTGACAGTAGAGTTGGGACCAAGGAGAGCTTCGGTATTTGGTCTGCGACCGATCGCAACTATGATTGTCTGAACCTTTACCTCTTGGTTGTCTCCAAAGTTGAGTTTGGTGACATCACCATCTGGATCATGCGACTTCACCGAAGCGCCAGTATGTACAGTTATTCCTCGTTTTTTAAAAGACCGAAGTACAACATCGGCTATATCGGGATCACATCCTGCGAGGATCTTCGGAAGAGCCTCAACAATCGTTACTTCTGCACCCATGTCACTTAACATGGAAGCAAACTCACACCCTATAGCCCCACCGCCAATAACAGCTACGGAACCAGGAAGTTCATTCAGAGAAAGAAATTCATCAGAAGTCAAAACGTATCGACCGTCAACTTCGAATCCGGGGAAAGTTCTTGGTATTGAACCCGATGCCAAAATGACACTATCACCGCGCACTGTACTTCCGTCTGAAAGTGATACAGCTCCATTGCCTTCGTATCGGCCCACGGACTCAATGACAGTGATTCCTCTGCCTTTCATTAGTCCACTCAAACCGCGCCACAACTGGTCCACTACCTTCTGTTTTCTGCTTTGTGAGACGGAAAAGTCAACCGTGGGGGTCGAAGACGAAATTCCAAACTCTGCTGAATCTAAAACTGTCCTGTATATGGCAGCCGTCTCCAAGTACTCTTTGGCTGGAACACAACCTCGATGCAGACATGTTCCTCCAACTTTTTCCTTCTCCACAACGGCTACATTTAGCCCTGCCGAGGCTCCGTAAAGAGCAGCAGCATAACCTCCAGGGCCTCCGCCCACAACGACAACATCGAACTCGTCAGACGTTGACCTCACCTCCTCATCAACGTTTAACACTACTTCGGGTCACCTTTAACTTCTTCGAATAGTGACTTATTCGTCACTAACACTTCGAAGACTACTCAAGAAAAATACAAGATGCAACACAAGTTGCACACAACCACGTCTCACGCTGGCGATACTTTCATATACTCGGCACTACGGCGCATCAACTCATTCCCGAATAACTTCTCTATTTTGAGAGTTCATTGCCAAGTTCCTTTAGCTCCTCAAAGTGCTCGTCAGTCAAGTCAATTTCAGATGCCTCGACATTTTTCTCCAGTTGCGAAACAGAAGATGCTCCGGGAATCACTACTACATTAGGTAACTTCAAAAGCCAAGCGAGTGAAATCTGTGCAGGTGTAGCCACATATAGCTTTGCTATCTCTGTGAGTCTAAAAAGAAGCGGTCTAGCCCTTACCAAGTATTCATTTGAAAAGTGCGAAGTATAACGTCTAAATCCATGGGGTTTATTGTCCAAACTGTATCGTCCGCCCAAGAGACCTTGTTCGAGCGGAGAATAGGCGATAATGACTCGGTCATTTGCAACTGCCCAGGGATGCATCTCAAGTAAAGGCTTCTGCGAAATGATAGAGAGATGCACTTGATTGGAGATCAAAGGTCGTCTGAGTACAGTTTCCGCGCTTTGCCAGTAGCTCAGCGAGAAGTTGGAAACTCCTCCATAACGAACCGTACCCCGATCCAAAAGTCGCCTAAGACCTCCCACCTGGCATTCCAGAGGAAACGCTGGATTTGGAAAATGAAGCTGATATAGGTCAATAATGTCAGTTCGGAGACGTTTCGCACTACCATAAGCTCGTTCAGCCATAAGCGGAGGGAGTGGAACAACAGGGAAATACTTCGTAGCAATAAAAACTTTAGATCTGTCGGTTTCTAACGCGTCGCCGACAATACGTTCTGAAGCTCCAAAGCCATACAATTCTGCTGTGTCTATGAAATTTACATTTAGTTCTAGGGCTCTACGTAATATATCTTTTGCCGTCGACCGCGCGTAGCCGCTACCATAACCCCACTCTTTCGATCCAAACTGCCATGTACCAACACCATTAGAAGAAATCAGATCGTCACCAAATTTTACGAACCTCATGATGTCAATGCTACGCCTCTCGTACAACGTTCATCCGATTGCCTTGCAGCTTATTTAGACTTTCTCTCAGCTTTTAGCGCGGTGGCATCCTAAGAGCGCCATCTAACCTAATTACTTCTCCATTTACGTATCCGTTATCGCAGATTGAAAGGACAAGTTTTGCATAGTCCTGAGGTACTCCTAGACGATGAGGGAACGGTACGCCAGCAGCGAGCCTTGCCCTAGCGTCCTCAGGAAGAGACCCAAGTAACGGAGTGTCAATAATACCAGGAGCTATGGTGACGACACGAATACCAACTACTGACAGATCGCGAGCTGCCGGTAACGTCATGCCAACAATGCCTCCTTTTGACGCTGAGTATGCGATTTGGCCTATCTGACCATCGTAAGCTGCTATCGAAGCCGTGTTTACAACCACGCCCCGCTCGCCAAAGTCCAGAGGATCAGTTTTAGCCATTGCCGCTGATGCAACAGCCATTACGTTGAAGGTACCTATCAAGTTGACCTGGATAACCTTGTGAAAAGATTCAATGTCATGCGGAGAACCATCTTTCCCTATTATTCTCTTCGCTATTCCGATTCCAGCACAATTCACGGTCACTCGAAGCGGTCCACGTCCCGCGAGAACCTCGAGAGCATTTTCAACGTCGTCGCGGCTGGTCACGTCAGCAACTACAACGCTCACGTTGTCTGTTAAAGTATTTTGGAGTTCTTTAGCTCGCTCACTATCTCGATCAATTACGAGAACATGTACTCCTTTTTCAACCAGAGCATGCGTCGTTGCAAGCCCCAGTCCTGAAGCGCCTCCAGTTACTACTGCGGTTGTTCCATTTAGTTCCATGTTCACACATTAGGTTATACAAATTGATTTGTCACAACGACACCTGCACATAGATCCCAACTACGAAGCTCACCTGGTCATATGCAAACATCGCATATACAAATTAAAGATTCCCGCTGCACCAGCTTTGCAATCTTTCCCGTTATTTTGCTGCAACTGAGACGAAGACTTTTCGATAAGAGCTAAGGCTCATGGTCATTCCAAATCCGTATGCCAAATCGGCATCATCAACCTTGCAGCGTTCAACCTTCCCATATGTGACGATGAGTCGATTGCGATCATACATCCGTAGACCTTCCGGACAACACTTGCTAGGCAGCGTCGGCCCACAGCGCAACGACTTTCGAGATGAAGTGGCATCGAAATCAAGATCTAATGGTGGTCATAGAGACACCATGATCTCCTGAAGAGGTGGAATCAGTTGAATCTATACTCCATGTTCGTTCTATCCATCCAAATAAAAATAGAAACAACGGGATTCATAAATTGATGCTCGTCTCAGCTGGTAGATTCCCGCGCTGCCCTTTGAGCTAGAGCGTCAGCACACTCGTTCAGTCTGTTTCCTGCATGTCCTTTGACCCATTCAAATGCCACTGAACGCCTCGACTCCGTTACCAGTGGAACCAATACCTTCCAGAGGTCTGCGTTCGCCACCGGGTCACCTTTGGAGTTCCTCCATCCATTTATTACCCACTTACGCCACCATTGATCGCGAAAACAATTAACTACATAAGTCGAGTCTGAGACAACAACCACGTCTCCGTCAACGTGCTTTAGTCCTTCAATTACCGCCGTCAGTTCCATCCGCTGATTGGTAGTTAGAGGTTCACCACCAAATCCCAAACGCTCGTCGTCAATGATCCACGCCCATCCCCCAGGTCCCGGGTTACCCAAACAGGCCCCGTCGGTAAATATCTTGATCACAAAAGCTCCTCATGACTAAGGTAAAGATCCTACCCTACCTATACCAGTTCAACACTTCTAGCCGCTAAGGTAGACAAGTAGAACTGGAGGTGTAATACTAGCAAAGTGATATTCGATGGATTTTCTCACCAGCTTCCGGACATTGACCCCGAAGAAACCTCAGAATGGCTTGACTCATTTGAAGAGTTAGTAGAGACCAGAGGGCGATCAAGGGCAACCTACCTACTAATGAGACTACTGGAACGTGCTCGAGAACAGCAGGTAGGCATCCCCGCAACCATAACTACTCCCTACATTAACTCAATTCCACCTGAACAGGAACCGTGGTTTCCAGGAGATGAATACCTGGAAAGGAGAATTCGGGCATACATTCGCTGGAATGCAGCAGTAATGGTTACTAGAGCGAACATATCATCAGATGGCATAGGTGGACATCTATCAACCTACGCGTCATCAGCAGCGCTTTATGAGGTAGGCTTCAACCACTTCTTCCGAGGAAGCGACAATCGCGATGTTGCGGACATGGTCTACTTTCAAGGACACGCATCTCCTGGAATCTACGCTCGAGCTTTCATCGAAGGTCGACTCAGCGAAGAACAACTCGATGGTTTCAGACGTGAGGTGGACGGCAAGGGGCTTTCCTCTTACCCTCACCCAAGACTTATGCCTGAGTTTTGGCAGTTTCCCACTGTGTCAATGGGCCTTGGGCCTATCGCTGCTATCTATCAAGCTCAATTTAATCGCTACATGGAGAACCGCCACCTAAAAGATACCCAGGGAGCCAAGGTGTGGGCTTTCGTAGGTGATGGTGAGTTCGACGAACCCGAAACCAATGGGGCCTTATCGGTTGCGGGTCGTGAGCATCTTGACAATCTAGTATTCGTCGTCAACTGTAACCTCCAGAGACTAGACGGTCCCGTCAGGGGTAATGGCAAGATCATACAGGAGTTAGAAGCTCTCTTTCGAGGCGCAGGTTGGAACGTTATAAAGGTCATCTGGGGAACCAAGTGGGACGAACTTCTCATGCGTGATATCGATGGCGTCTTATTGAACAAGATGAACACTACCACAGATGGCGAATTTCAGAAGTATGCAACCGAATCGGGAGCCTATATTCGCGAACACTTCTTCGGTCCCGATCCTCGCTTGCGTAAGCTGGTAGAGCATCTAAGTGATGAGGAACTTCAAGCGTTGCCGCGTGGAGGACACGACTATCGAAAACTCTACGGCGCTTATAAAACTGCAATGACGAATGACACCAGTCCTACCGCGATTCTAGCCAAAACCGTCAAAGGCTGGACGTTGGGTCCTGACATCGAAGCACGAAATTCGACTCACCAAATAAAGAAGATGACCAAAGCTCAACTACTCACATTACGAGATCGCCTCCACTTACAAGACGCTCTCGACGAGGTCGCTTTGGATGAAGAAAAGCCACCATATCTACGACTGCCAGAGAACTCACCAGAGGCGGAGTACTTACGTACTCGAAGACGAGTACTAGGGGGCGCACTTCCTCGGAGAAACCATGGTAACGCCGTATTACCAATGCCGAGTTCTGATGCATTCAAAGAGTTTTACCTCGGTTCAGGTAAGCAAGCCGTCTCTACGACAATGGCCTTCTCTAAACTGCTTAGAAATTTGATGAAAGAACCGGAGTTCGGGAAGTATGTTGTGCCAATTGTTCCAGACGAGGCGCGTACATTTGGACTAGAAGCTCTCTTCAGAGAGGCCAAGATCTACGCCGCTGACGGCCAACTCTATACGCCAGTGGACGCAGGACTTCTTCTTTCCTACTCCGAAGCACAAGATGGTCAGATTCTCGAGATGGGCATCACAGAAGCCGGGGCCGCCGCTATGTTTATGGCTGCAGGGACGGCTTACTCTACATTAAATGTACCGATGCTACCGGTGTATCTGTTCTACTCAATGTTTGGTTTCCAACGGACTGGAGATGCATTCTGGGCCTCTAATGACGCAAGGGCTAGAGGTTTCCTCCTAGGGGCCACCGCCGGTCGAACAACCCTAAACGGAGAAGGACTCCAGCATCAAGATGGGCATTCACAAATTCTTGCTTCAACTGTACCATCTGTCATGACTTATGATCCGTCTTTTGCCTATGAAGTTGCTACCATCGTCGAGCACGGCATATACGACATGTATGGTCCAGACGGGGGACACGATCACGTCTATTACTTGACGGCATACAACGAAAATTACGTCATGCCTGCAATTCCCGAAGGTGTTGACGCAGATGTACTAAAATCTCAGATCATAAAAGGCGCATATCAGTTCGAGTATCTTGAAAGTAAAGTTGACGAGTCGCAACTCGTATCAAGCTCGACACCTCGAGAGCATAGGCGCAAGGCTTCAGTGTTGTTCTCAGGATCGATGTGGCAGGCAGCCATGGCAGCCGCAAGGACGCTCGCCGAGCGATTCAACGTTGACGTCTCCACATACTCCATCACGTCATATAAGTCGCTGAGACAAGACGCTCTCGACGTAGAAAGGTACAATCGCCTTCATCCGACTGAGCAACCTCGGATACCTTACGTAAAGGAACTTCTCCAAGGTGAAGGTCCAATAGTCGCTGTCAGCGACTTCATGAAACTTGTACCTGATCAGATCTCGAGATTTGTCGATCGGCCATTTGTTGCTTTGGGCACGGACGGGTTTGGACGCTCAGATACCAGAGAAACCCTGAGAAGATTCTTTGAGATCGACGAAGCACACGTAGTTGTCGCAGTCTTAGAGCAGCTCATGCGAAACGGTGACGCTAAGCCGGAAGAAGTTCAAGACGCTATCGACTTTTACATGATTGAATTCGATCGCAACGATCCCACAACAAAGCCATAGGCGTGAGGATTGAGAGAGTGGGACTTTCAGTGACTATTGTGCTTACCCCGCTGTATCCATCTTTAAAGAATTAGGAAGCATTTGTGCCCATCTATTTGACCACTGAAGAGAGTCATAACGAGTTACTTGAAAAGGAGCCACTTGCTCTACTAATTGGAATGTTGCTGGATCAGCAGATACCGATGGAACGAGCCTTCTCTGCTCCCGCGCTCCTAAGAGAGCGGCTTGGAGGTACGCTTGATGCCTCTCTAATTGCAGCTATGAGCACATCCGCTCTAACGGATGTCTTTTCGCAAAAACCGGCCCTTCACCGATTCCCAAAATCCATGGCCGCACGTTGTATTCTTTTGTGCGAAATCATAACCCACGAATACGGCAACGATACCGAAAAAATCTGGCTGGAAGCAGAAAGCGGCAAAGATCTCGTAGATAGACTCACCAAGCTTCCCGGATTCGGAGAACAAAAAGCCAAGATATTCGCGGCGTTACTGGGAAAGCAGTTTGGCATAACTCCAATAAACTGGCGCGAAGCTACGGCTCCTTTTGGGCAGGAGGGCGTTCATATGTCGGTTGCAGACATTACTTCAGAAGAGACGCTACGTCTCGTGAAAGACTACAAAGCCCAGATGAAGGCCAAAGCCAAAAAATAAGTTTACGGGGTGATCTGTGAGGCATTAATGGTTTCAAGAACAGAGATGATAAGTAGAACTAGCTTGTATCTGTGCACGCCAATTGTTGACAATGTGTCTGAATTTGTCGACCAAACTCTAGAAGGCGGCGTGGATATTGTCCAGCTACGAGAAAAACAGCTTCCCGACCAAGACATCCTAGAAAAAGCACGCACGTTGCAACGTCTTTGTAGATCTCGCTCCGTTCCATTCATAGTCAACGATAGGCCAGACATAGCATTGCTTGCAGAAGCCGATGGTGTGCATGTCGGACAAGACGACATAAAGGTATCTGACGTGAGGCGACTCATCGGCACGGGTCGGATCCTGGGACTATCG
Source organism: Actinomycetes bacterium (assembly GCA_021785255.1). Lineage (GTDB taxonomy): Bacteria > Actinomycetota > Acidimicrobiia > Acidimicrobiales > Acidimicrobiaceae > Ferrithrix. Next base: position 68,025 of record JAJYGA010000009.1, on the reverse strand, counting down.
ACGCACTCAAGAACCGAACTCATGGAAGCTCTGACCTTGGACATCGATTATGTATCTGTGGGCCCAATCGAGCCAACTCCTACAAAACCAGGGCGAGAGGGTACAGGAGAAGACTTTTTGAACTTCGCAAGCAAAGTGGCCAGGCTTCCATTTTTCGTCACCGGAGGCGTCGATCCTACTAAAATTCGGCACTTGAAAGAAGTGGGAGCATCGCGCTTTGTTGTCGTTAGATATCTCGTGAATGCGAAGGATCCCAAAGCCGCCGCACAGCAATTAAAGGTTGAGATTCAACGAGATTGAGTTAAAAGTTTCTATCCAACCAGCCCGCCAACACCGCATAGACCTGGGGGTCGTAACGCAAGGAAACTTCATCAGTGATAAAGGAATGAAGTTCGAATTTGGAGAAGTTCACAGCCCCAAATATGGAGTCTGCCGTACGGTTTCTATACCTATCCGTGGTAACGACGATCAGTACCGGAATCTTCCCCAAACATAGTCGGGAGGCTTCCTCAATCATTCTGGCTTCTCCCGTCACCGCCGCTAGGCCATATCCATGAGGTGTTCTTACCGAGCTCAGGGACAGTCTTGTCAGCAGCGAGGTCGGTTCTATTAAGCCCTCAGGACCAGCATCGCTTCCGACGGCCACTACCCCGACGACACCGTCTGATCCCCCTGCCGTCGCCAAAAAAACCGCTCCCATAACATCAAAACCTAAGAGTACCACCTCTTGGGCCCATTCATTTTTCCTGATGAACGTTACGACATCTAGACTATCTTCCAAGGCATTCGACAACGTAAACTCTCCATCGGATCCACCCACTCCAGAGGGCCAAAATGACAAGACAGACCAACCAGCTAGAGACGACACTCTCTGTGCCGCTTCCAGATTTTGCCGACCAAGACTTTCAGATTTGGCACCAAGCACATATCCTTGGGACATCACGAGTAAGGGAAGTTTGTTGGTATCTTCACTTTTCTTCGTTACCTTCTGTAGGTGGTAGTTGATAACACCACGTCTGCCTCTCAACTCATCCACAACTACATCGCTTCAAGATCATCTAAAGAAACTCCTCCTAGCCTTTTAGCCGTGTGACCATACAAGATTAGAGACTATGTTAGTCCTGTGCACTCTGAAGAGATTTGGGTTATTGCCAACTTGGGCCTAGGTGTTAAGTTCCAGGATCAGGCTCAGCTTGTAGCCGACGCTCTGCGCAAAGAGGGGCACAGCGCGAAGATTGTGAACTCTTTTGATATCTATCTCCACCTCCAAGACGGTTGTCGAAATCTGCTTCCGAAACTCGAGTCCCCTATCGCGGCCGCTCTACAGGTAAAAGACACGCTACTTGCAAAGGCACTAGAGTCTCTAGGAGTGCACACGGTCAACTCTTCCGAGGCTATTAAGGTCTGTGATGACAAAGCACTCACACACCTCGTTTTGTCCGAAAATAACATTCCGTTCCCTACCACAGTTGTTCCGCCAGAAATGTACCCAGGACAGTCAGTACCGAACACGTTCATAACTCAAGTTGAAGATCTACTAGGTTATCCAATCATCGTAAAAGCTTCCAAAGGGTCTTTCGGAAAGGAGGTGTTCAGAGCGCAAAACCGTATCGAACTCCAGGAATCACTGAGTAAGTTGCAACACAGACCCCTCATTTTCCAACGTTACATCCCGTCAATCCATAACTCAGACCTGAGAATTCAAGTTATTGACGGGGAAGCAGTTGCGGCCGTTCAACGGATGCCTAATGCAGGAGAGTTCAGAGCAAACTTAACCCTCGGTGCCGCAGGAAAACCTATTTCTCCCGGCAAGGACGTAGTCACAACCGCCATAAAAGCTTCGCAAGCCGTAGGCACACTAAGTGCCGGTGTCGATCTGATAGTTGATCCAGAGGGCAGGCCATTAGTCCTCGAAGTAAACTCAAACGCTCATCTACGAAGGATATCTGAAATCACTGGAGTCGAGGTTGCTGGGTTCTTTGCACGAGCCCTCATCAAACACCTCGATCCCATCAAATGAGTAAGGTCTCGTCGGAGATGCCAAGACGAGCATTGATCGTATACGCAAGGGGAGATCTCGTTATTAACGCATACTTTGCAGCTAGGCTTCGAAAGTCAGTTGCAGAGACAGGGCTAAGTCCTTTCGTCGTAACATCTCAGTCACTCTTGGCAACTTCACAAAACCAGTTGAAGGAGCTAAAGGAACTTAGCGCCATAGTGATCTTTCGATCTCGAAACGTATCATTATCAAAGGGGCTGGAAGAGATCGGTTTCAAAGTTGTGAATCGATCGTCTTTACTTGAGGTAGCGACTGACAAACTCAAAACCTTTGAGTTCTGCCACAACCATGGCATTCCGACGGTACAGACAGTACCCTTAGACGCCTCAATAGTAGCTGAGCTTCTCAGTACGCAGCCCGTAGTCATAAAAGATCGCTTCGGTCACGGCGGTTCTAGTGTAAGTCTGCTAAAGAACGAAAATGATGCATATGCCTATCTGTCAAATGCCTCCGCGGCAGATTTCGTGGTCCAACCATTTATTGACGATGTCCTCTATGAGTGGAGAGCCTACGTGATCGGTATCAACGTTGCATACTGGGTCAGAAAAACTCCTCGCACTGGTGAGTTTCGAGCCAACCTTTCTCAAGGAGCAAAAATCACTGTCGCAACTCCTCCCAACGCAGTATCAGTCGTTGTCAATAAGGCTGTCTCTCACTTAGGAGAGGGGGTCTACGGGATCGACGTCTTGGACACAACGCAGGGAGCCTTACTAGGAGAGATAGAAGATCCTGTTGGGTATCGATCTCTTTATCAGCTTCATTGCTTGGACCCTACTAAGCCTTTGGCGAACTACTATTTGTCAGTTTCAAATAGAAATTAGGGCTCCTTGGCGTACTCTTGGTAAACCTCGAATGCTCGCGGTCCCCACACAGTTCCAGGTCCGCCCATCATTGCAATGGCAACTCCTATAGCTTCTGCTACCTCCTGTTCGCTAGCACCTTTCCTTATTGCAGAGGACACGTGACTCACTATGCAGCCGTCGCACTCTTGCGAGATTGCAATGACAAGAGCTAAAAGCTCTTTAAACTTGCCAGACAGGGCACCATCTTCATAGGCTGCTCGATGGAGTCCGGCAAATCCCCGATACACTTCAGGGATGAGCTTGCGTAACTCTCTTCCTGAATCACGCAAGTTGTCGGAAAGTTCATGATACTTTCCATCAGACATAGACGTTCCTTTCTTTACCACATCAAAGATCAACGGATCTGCGCAACGACCCTCTTGCCGATCGGCTCGCTCTGAACACTTTGATCGCATTAGCCACAAGCGTTATCAGAGCTAGCCCTCCCACTACTATCCATGTCGTTGAATCTCCCGCGCCAAATCCAAGAAAGACCATGAACGCTACGATCAGACATAAAATGTTTAACTTACGAACACTGAAGAATCTATGCCGACTTCTACGGCGCAACGCAGCAGAACTAGCAAAGACTTGATCGTAAACGTCTCCAACGTACTTTGCCTTATCAATTGCCCCGAGTCGCTCTCGGTATTCGGCGTGACTAATCTTTCCTTCACGCAAAGCGTCTAACAACAGACTCCTTGCCTTTATCACATCCTCTTGGGTAGCTCTAATCATCCATCGACGCATGATTAGCTCCGAAAACTATGAGCTTGTTCGACTATCGACTCTTTTGTCACACATCTATTCTAGCGACAACACTACTCATACTTTGATAATCCCAACTTAAGCTTGCAGGACTCAGTTGTCAACGAAACCTCCATTTAAGAGTCGAGCACTTTGAGCATTACCCAAACTTGCCCTGGTCAAATTCCTATTTCAGTTGCCAACTGGGATCGGAAGTATGATGAGTCACCAAACATCAGCTGAGAGGCCTTCGCCCTTTTAAAGTAAAGGTGCGCATCGTGCTCCCACGTAAATCCAATACCACCATGGATTTGAATGTTCTCCGATGCAGCAACAAAGTAGGCATCGCCACAAAAAGCTTTAGCCAGAGGTGCGGCAACTTTGAGTTCCAAAGGGTCGTTGTCAGCGGCCCAAGCCGCGTAGTATGCAGCAGACTTACCGGACTCAACTTCGACCAGCATATCAGCACACTTATGCTTGATCGCTTGGAAACTCCCTATGGGTCTACCAAATTGAATCCTTGTCTTTGCGTAATCAACCGCCATTTCAAGCACTCTTTGTGCTCCGCCCATCATCTCATTTGCCATCTGTGCACAGGCTATATCCATGAGCCGATCATAGAGTTGAACACCCCCACCCATCGCTCCAACTAGTTGCGCTTCGACGTTTTCAAAGTTGATCGTCGCTAGTCGTCTGGTGAGATCCAAAGTAGGTGTTGGATCAATCCTTACGCCAGGAGCATCGCAGCTTACATGAAACATCGACGCGTTGCCTCCCGTGCTCGCAAACACCAAAAGATCAGAGGAAGAGGGACCATCAACCACGTACCTCTTCGTCCCATTCAGGAGATAACTCTCACCACTGGGCTCGGCGCTGCTAGCCACTTTCGTCACGTCATAGTGATGAGGTGTTTCTAATGCAGCTACCGCAAATCGCCGTTCGCCCGACGCAATTTTAGGTAAGAACTCCGATTTAGCACGCTCGTCTTCCGATAACAGTAACGCGTTTGCTGCGAGAACAACAGATGAGAAGTAAGGAATTGGTGTCAAAGCTCTGCCAAGTTCTTCCAAGATAATTCCCAGTTCAACCTGGCCGTATCCTTGGCCACCATAGGCTTCTGGGATAGCTATTGCGCAAAGTCCAAGTTGTTCGGCGCCTTGAGTCCAAAGCTTTTCATCGACCCCCGTCTCGCTTTCCATGATCCTTCTCACTTCAGAGACGGGAGATTTGTCCTCCAAAAATCTTCTCACGGACTTTCGCAGCTCCTGCTGCTCTTCACTAAAGGCGAAATTCACAGAACCTCCTAAATGCCGACCAATGGACTACACTCATCTGGAGAAGTCTCATTGTACTTATCCTTGAGCCGTATGAGTTTTCACCATCCTACAACTATCTGAGGAGAAAAATTGGACGCGGAAATACGCTTTGATGATGTCGCAATATTTCGAACCATCGTTGGCCCAATTGCCAATAATGTGTTTATAGTTCAATGTCGCTCAACTGGAGACTCCATACTCATAGACGCCGCAAACGAACACGACAAACTCCTGGAACTTGCCACCACTTTAGGCGTCAAACGCGTGGTAGAGACCCACGGACATTGGGATCACATAGGAGCGGTAGAGGCCGTTCGAAACGCTGGGATCGACGTGGCGGTTTCATCCCAGGATGCCCACCGGCTTCCGAGTTACGATCAAATCATAGAAGACGAGCAGGTTATCCCCTTCGGTCGACAGAGTCTTAAAGTACTTTTCACGCCTGGGCACACAGAAGGTTCTTTGTGCTTTGAACTTGTTGATCATCCTGTCATATTCTCCGGCGATACGTTATTCCCTGGAGGGCCAGGTGCAACCAACTTTGAAGGTGGTGACTTTCCAACAATAATCCAATCAATCGAAACTCGCCTATTCAAGCCATACCCAAAAGAAACAATAGTCTTACCTGGACACGGCAACTTTACATCTTTGGGTATTGAGAGTCCTCATCTTGAGGAGTGGATAGAACGTGGATGGTAGTCGTCGACAGCTACGCACAATACTGCTCAGCTAGGCCTTTGGAGATCACCGCCGATAGAGAGTTTTACATTCAAAATCAGAAGGTTCCCCTGGTAGTCTTGTCGACATGAATGACGTCATAAAGACCATCATGTCGCGACAGTCCGTCGGACGACTCGTCGACCCAGCTCCTTCTCCAACAGAGCTTCAGATGATCTTGAAAGCTGCCGCAAACGCACCAGACCACGGAGTTCTTCGCCCATTTCACTTCATTGTCTTTAAAGACGAAGAAAAAATGCGGTTTCAAAAAGTTCTACTTGAGGCACTTGAAAGACGCGCTAGGGCGAAAGGTTCGACACTGACCGAAGGGCAAATAAAAAAAGAAAGCACCAAGTTCGAAAGGGCGCCCATGGTGATAGCCGTCGCCACAAAGATTAACCTCCGCTCAAAGATTCCTGAGGTAGAACAGATTCTCTCGACTGCCGCCGCGGTTGAAAACCTACTCTTAGCAGCCAAATCCCTAGGTTATGACTCAATGTGGAGAACAGGAGAAGCGACATATGACGACTTTGTCAAAACAGCCATAGGCCTCGAAGCGACCGATCACATCGTTGCGTGGGTGTATCTTGGAACCAATCCTCGCTCCACAAGTGAGTCTCGAGATCCTTCTCTTATTGATCTCGTTACCTTTTGGAGATAGAGTGTTTGAACTCTTTCGTCCTATCTATTTATCATATCGTCATAGTGTAAATTCGACTCGCTAGAATCAAAGCTATGAATAACACGCTCCTCGAAGTAACCGACCTTCACGTCGAGGCTGAAGGCAAGGAGATACTGAAGGGATTGAACCTTGAGATCGCTCCCGGAGAACTTCATGTAATAATGGGCCCCAATGGTGCTGGAAAATCGACTCTTGCTAATGCGCTAATGTCAAACCCATCATATGTCATCTCCAACGGAACTGTCCGCTTTAAAGGAGAAGACATAACGTTTTGGACGCCAGACGCAAAAGCTAAGGCTGGGATGTTCTTAGCCTTCCAATATCCCGAAGAGATCTCAGGTGTGTCGGTCGTACAGTTCTTACGCCAAGCCATGTCCGCTCGCAAAGGGATCGATGTTTCTGCTCTAGAAGTTCGCTTTGCTTTGCTTGAGTGGATGGAGCGACTAGGAATGGATCCTTCTTTTGCGGAACGACATCTAAACGCCGGATTCTCCGGGGGTGAAAAAAAACGTAACGAGATTCTCCAGATGGCACTTCTTGAGCCGGACTTAGCTCTATTGGATGAAACTGACTCGGGGTTAGATATCGACGCTCTAAAGATCGTAGCAAACGGTGTATCTGAAATTAGAAAAGAGAGGCCGGAGATGGGAACGTTGATGATAACTCACTACCAACGTATATTGGGCTATCTTGAGCCTGATGTCGTTCATGTGGCAGTAGATGGGAAGATCGTTGAATCCGGCGACGCAGAACTTGCTTTATCTCTTGAAAGGAGCGGATACGAAAAGTGGCGAACGAACTAATGGTGGATAACATCCTCGACCAAGGTGTGCTCGACGCTCAGGCGATAAAAAACGACTTTCCCATATTCAAAGAGGTCAAACAAGATCCATTTGTATACCTTGATTCCGCGGCTTCCTCTCAACGACCTTACAGTGTCATCAAGTCAATGGACGACTATTACAGGCAGACTCACGCTAATGTACATAGGGGCGTATATCGTATAGCGGAGCAAGCTACCAACCTATACGAAAACGCTCGATGTCATCTTGGCAAGTTCCTCGGGGCTCCACACCCCGAACTTGAGATAGTTTTTACGAAAAACGCAACCGAAGCCTTCAATCTGTTCGCGCAAGGTTATGGGCGAAAGTTCCTCTCACCAAGAGACGTTGTCCTTATAACCAAAATGGAACATCATGCAAATATCGTTCCCTGGATGATCTTGAAAGAACAGATCGGGTTTGAACTGCGTTTTTTAGACTTCGACGATGACGGGCAACTAATACTTGATGACATTGAAGAAAAACTCAAGGGAGTAAAGATACTTGGCGTTACTATGGCGTCCAACGTCTTAGGTACGATCAACCCCGTGAAGGAGCTAACTCAGATGGCTCACAGCGTAGGAGCTGTTGTGATCGCAGATGGTGCACAGTACTCTCCACATTTCACGACGAACGTTAAGGACTTAGGAGTCGATGCTTACTGTACAACAGCGCACAAGATGCTCGGACCTACAGGAATCGGAGCTCTTTGGGCCAAAAGATCAATTCTCCAAGAGATGTATCCTTTTCTAGGTGGCGGCGAGATGATTCAGAACGTCACAACAGAGGGATTTACAACAAACGACATTCCTCACAAATTTGAAGCCGGTACTCCTCCGATTGCCGAAGCGGTAGGGTTGGATGCAGCACTGACTTATCTAGAGGGAGTATCTTTGACCGCTATAAGGGCTCATGAACTCTCACTTTTGACCTACGCAATGGATCTCATGGAAGAACGTTTTGGATCTCGAATCAAGGTTTTCGGTCCGCGGGATCCGAAAAAACGAAGCGGAGTTATCTCCTTCGAACTTGAAGGTGTCCATCCACATGACGTCTCTCAGATCCTTGACCAAGAGGGCGTATGCGTTAGAGCTGGACATCACTGTGCCAAACCGTTGATGACCTCACTCAACGTACCCGCGACCGCGCGTGCATCGTTCTATCTCTACAATACAGAAGAAGATGTAGAGGCTCTGGTCGCCGCCCTTGAACGTACCGAAGACTTTTTCAAGTAGAAAAGGAGAGTAGATGTCCGGCCTAGAAGATCTTTATCGAGAGATCATCCTAGATCACTACAAGAATCCCAGAAACCAAGGGACGTTAGAGACGCCTCCGGCCGTGGTGGAGCAAGGATACAACCCCCTTTGTGGTGACGAAGTCAAGGTATTTCTCGTTGTAGAAGACGAGATAGTCAAAGATATCAAGATAGACGGTCAAGGTTGCTCCATTTCTCGCTCATCCGCGTCTTTAATGTCCAACGCTGTTAAGGGCAAGTCAGTTAAAGACGCTCAGACAACGATAAGAACCTTCAAGAAGATGTTGGCCCTAAAAGACGAAGACGACATCGATGGTGAAACAATCGAACCAATCAACGAGCACACCGTTGGCGAGCTAATCGCCTTACAGGGTGTAGTAAAGTTCCCAGTTAGAATAAAGTGTGCTACGCTTCCATGGAACACCTTGACCCAGGCGCTACAAAGCGCCATGGCGAAATAAGCACTGCGGAACACCACAAACACGCCTTATCCAAAGAAACGTCAGGCAAGCACTCCGGTAACCTAACGTAATCCTTAACGACAAGAATAACCCCTAAAAGCGAGGTGCAGTAGCTCTCTTTTTGTACTAAGCTCTACTATCAAAACCCATCAAGGAGCCCACGGTTGGACGCCTATGACTTCACATTCGTAGATGCATTTCAATATTTTGGCGAACGCGAGATAAAAAAGGCACAACCCTACCTTGACTACATTATGGATCTCTCCATAGATGCTCAACGAGTCACAGCCACTGTTAAAGGTACAGCAGCACGTCCTTATACCGTAGTGCTCAACTTTGAACGCGGGACTCTATCTTCAACTTGTTCGTGTCCAGTCGGCTTTTATTGCAAACATAGTGCCGCTGTGGCGCTTGCCACATTAAAGCATAGGGTTCCCAATGCAGGTACCTCTGTTCGCTCGAAAGCACAACGTTTTTTAGATGAGCTCAACCAGACGTTACACCCTAAAGAAGAAAGATCGACGAAGAGTAGTCCCTACGTTCTCATATGGAAGTTTGCCCTAAATGAGCCCTGGAAGGGACCTTCTCTGCGTCCGCTCAAATCCAGAGTACGTAAAGATGGTTCATTTACAGGTGCTTTTGAAGAATGGAGCAACTTTCAAAACGCTTTACGTAGCCCACCAGCTTTTGTGAGCCCTGAAGATCAACAAGCCATAAAGCTCTTGTTGATGGGCACGCCTTCTAAGTACACTACCAGCCTTTTACTCCCACTCAGTCCTATGTTTTGCGAAGAGGTCATTAAGACCCTGAGCGAGACAAGAAGGCTTTACTTCGAAGATGTAAGTATTCCTTTGACTTACGTCTCAGAGATTCCAGCTACTCTCAAGTGGGATGTCATAAGAACCGGGGAACAGATCCCCACTTTACACCAAGACGAGCATCCCCTAGAGACATTTGCCGTAGGTGACATCCTCTTTGGCATAGATACTTACACACATGTCGTAGGGCCAATAAGAAGCAGCGACTACACCAAGTTACTCAACAAGATAATTAAAGCTCCTCCACTGAACGCAGTGGAGGCAAAACAGCTAAGAGAACTGTTGTCCACCGTCGAAGACCAGCTTTCTCTACCGCTGGAAGATCCTCTCGAGAAGATACGAAACATTAAAGCAAACCTAGAACCCATAGCTACCTTTTCAACTGGGCCTGCACACATAAAATACGGATATTCGTGGCAAGGCGACATTTATACACGAACCATTGACTATGTTCACTTCGAATTCAGATATGACGAGATAGCTTTTGAGATCGACGACAAGTACGAGATTGCGCACGACGCAGACAAAAACCCCTTTCGGGTAAAACGTGATCTGGACAAAGAACTTGCGCTTACCAACGCAATAGATCTCAGCAGCTTAGGATACTTCGACTTGGCTCTTTTTGAGTTCGAGGGTTTCGGCAAGGATCAAGTCATTATGGGATTGCAAGACGAACAAGACTGGGAACCCTTTGTACAAGATGAGTTACCCAAACTAAGTGCTGCAGGATGGAAGATTAATATTGATCCCAGTTTTCGCCACTACAAAGCCCCCGTGTCACAGTGGTATCTGGATATAACACCCAGCGAGGACGGATGGCTTGACGTTGAACTGGGGATAGACGTGCAAGGTAAGCGCCTAGATCTGAAGCAACTTCTTTTAGAGTTATTCTCCCGCGATCGAAGATGGCTCGACCCCAATGGACTTTCCAGAGTTAATGATGACGAGACCATTGTTCTCAGACCAAAAGAGGGTGCCCAAATCGCAGTGGCCGCCTCAAGACTGAAGCCTATCGTAGGTACTCTTGTCGATCTCTTCTCAAGAAAAGGAAGTCCTGCACTACGTCTATCACGATTCGACGCGACGAGAGCAAAAGAACTAGCTTCTCACTTTGATCTCGACGAGAAAGGTCTTGAAAGTGTCATTGCACTCACACAGTCGCAAATGCCATCTTTCGGCATCAAAGAAATCACGGTACCAAGATCTCTCGATGCACAGCTGCGCACCTATCAGACCGAAGGAGTGGCATGGTTGCAGTTTCTCCGAGAGAACAATCTCGGCGGTATCTTGGCCGACGACATGGGACTTGGTAAGACACTTCAAGCACTGACCCACATACTTATTGAAAAAGAATCCGGACGGCTGAAGGCACCCGTTTTAGTCATACTTCCAACTTCCCTCATCCATACTTGGCAGAGCGAAGCGAAAAAGTTCACTCCGACTCTCTCAGTGCTAACGCTACATGGCTCCGAACGCCAGAGTTTCTTCTCCGAGATTGCGAAGTACGACCTCGTCCTAACTACCTATCCCTTGATATGGCGAGACATTGAAAAGATACGATCAATATCTTTTCACACCGTTATCTTGGACGAAGCCCAATACGTTAAAAACGCGGCATCCAAGTCCGCGAACGCAATACGCAAGCTAACTAGCAACTACCGTCTGGCGCTAACAGGTACCCCAATTGAAAATCACCTTTCAGAACTTTGGGCTCAATTCGACTTTCTCCTTCCCGGTTTCTTAGGAGACAAGAGCTTTTTCAAGGAGGTTTGGGCTACTCCCATAGAGACTCATGGAGATACAGTCCGATTAAGTACGCTTTCAAAAAGACTGCGTCCTTTCATACTTCGAAGGGCCAAATCCGATGTTGCCCAGGAACTCCCTCCTAAGACCATCGTCGTTCGACCAATCGACATTGATGGGACTCAGAGAGATCTCTACGAATCAGTAAGAGCAACGATGGACAAACGGATTCGAGACGAAGTCGCCAGAAGAGGACTCGAAAGAAGCCAAATCATTGTTCTCGATGCGTTGTTGAAACTTCGTCAGGTCTGTTGTGATCCAAGACTTTTGAAAAGTCAATCCGCTAAGAGCGTGGCACAGTCCGCGAAACACGACGCACTCTTGGAGATGGTACAGGAACTTCTTGCAGAAGGTAGAAGGATACTAGTATTTTCTCAGTTCACAGAGATGCTTGACTTAATCGGAACTTCTTTCAGGAAACATGGAATTGACTACGTAGAGTTGCGAGGCGATACCAAAGATCGCGTTACACCCGTAAGTAGGTTTCAGAATCTCGAAGTACCCGTATTTCTCATCAGCCTGAAGGCCGGCGGTGTTGGTTTAACCCTCACCGCGGCAGACACCGTCATCCACTATGATCCTTGGTGGAACCCAGCAGCAGAAGACCAAGCTACAGACAGAACACATAGAATTGGACAGGACAAACCTGTCTTTGTTTACAAACTCATCGTGGCCGGCTCCATAGAAGAAAAGATCGTGAAGCTTCAACAACAAAAAGCTGAACTGGCTTCTGGGATCTTAGACGAAGCCAAACAAAGCGGGGCACGCTTCACACCTGAAGACCTAGAAAACCTTCTCGCTCCTTTGCCTGGGACGAAGAAGAGATCGTCAGCTGGCAATGTGAAATATAACTGATGTAACCCAAAGATAGGGTTACCTTATATATTGTTTCGAGTTATTTCTCTGTTTCTTGCAACCGTTGAAACGAAATCCTTGTCAGCAACGTCAGGGCCTCTGGTCCTAAGTTCACCCCTGCATTTTAAAGACGTCTATTACTAATCTGACACCAGCGTACCGATTATCATCAAGGAAAATATTGTTATGTTATCTTTAATGCATGTAAACCAGAACAGCCAAGTATTTGGAGGAACTCTCTAGGTTGTGCTGAGGACTTTTCTGCAAAGAATCGATTTTAACTACCCGTGAGTGGGACGGCCTTCTGCCTGGCAAACACTCCTACGAAGTCACGGCCAGTGACCCCAAAGTATCTACTAACAGGCCTCAACATTCCTCCGACTAGCTGAGAACCGTTGGCTGGAGACGCCAATGTTCCCGGCGTTTGATTGAAGTAGAAAAAGTTAACCCAGTCTGTATTGATATCAAACTCCATTGCCCTAACCGCTCCAGCTTTGAGCAATAAATTCGCAAGCGACTGTACCGACAGACCTGGTCCAGCTACGTAAACTATTGCACCATTTTTTGTTATACCCACCCCAGAACGCCAAACCAGGACTGTATTTCCTACTGTTTGACCCCAGATAGCGTAGTTGTTGTCGTATACCGCGGGGTTTATCTTTCCGTTGTTTACCAAAAGGGTGAGATTCTGGCGCACCACATCAACGTTTTTCGGAATTTTCTGTCCACCGTGCCAGGCTACAATATTGGCGGAACCGTTTTTATAGATAATAAAAGAAGCTGCATTGTTTGCAAGAGGAACTCCGAACTTGCCGTATGCATAGTATCCTCCATGGGCGTCTTGCATGCGAAAACCAGAGTTGAACGCCGCTATAAGATTAGACTGCATTGATTTTGGAATAGGAGAACTATAGGGCCATGGGCCGCCTGACGGTGGTTGTTGATAGCCAGCGAACTGAGTAAAGTTAACAAGGTGAGGATCCATCCAAGCTATTCCAGCAATCAGCGATGTGTGTATCGGATCCGGCCTTAAAAGCGTTACATACATGCTCGGATATCCACTTACAGTAAGACCCTCTGGAGTCCATTTCCCCTCGTTCGGAAGAGAAGGAAAAGCTAATGGGGTAATAGGTGCTGGAGGTGGAAGATGCGGCGTGGTTGATAGCTCAGAAGCACTAGCTATTTTGGCCTTCCCCTTGGGTATGAACGCTCCTTTAGGGGGTTTCCCTCCCACTTTTGGTGCATTTAATGTGTACCACGTGTTCTCCAACGTCCGGACAAAACTTGCCCCTCCGTGGCCTCGAACCCATTCAACAGTAGTTACACCAAATCCAGCTCCTCCAGGAGCTGTCAGGGCATTGACGTAAGAGTAGCCGGTCACAAGTATAAAAAGTGTCAAGCTACCAACTATAGAACGGCGTAACCAAAAGGTTCTCTTGGTTGGCCGACGTCTTTTTCGTGTTCGCAAAAGATCTCTCCAGATAAATCAATCGTTTACGGCGAGCTGTTAACGTCCATCGATGGGAACGGAAACGCATCCGACTCCAATACACTACAGGAATCAGCCTCAAAAACAGCTGTGAATTGTGCCCCATGGCCACAGCGTTCATTTGTAGAGACAGATATTTTGCCTCCATGAGCTAGAACAATTGACCGCACTATAGCTAGTCCGAGTCCAGACCCGCCTTGGTCTCGACTTCTGGATTCGTCTAACCTGGTAAAGCGATCAAAAATTCTTTCCTTATCTAACTCGCTAACACCTTTTCCGTCGTCTGCCACCTGAAGTACGACATGGCCATCCACGGTTCGCAGTGATACCCATACCATAGAGTTCGCATGCCGAACTGCATTTTCTAGCAAGTTCCTCACTACCGAACGGATTCGCTCAGGATCTCCTTGAATTCGTCCGGCCGACATATCAGTAAGATCAAAGCGTATGTCGGTAAGGACCTTGAGTCTCTGGCACTCTTCCGCAGCTAGATCATCAATATCCACTGTGCGAAAGCTATCAATTAGTTGTCCCGCATCGGCTTTGGCAAGAAGCAGTAGATCCTCAATGATATGCTGCATTCTTTGGCTCTCCGCAATACCAGTTTTAGCGGTCGATTGCCAGTCGACCTCCCCAGGGTGACGCAGTGCAATCTCTAACGAGGTCCTCAGAGCTGACAAAGGACTTTTCAGTTCATGCGATGCATCAGCTACGAATCGTTTCCGTTCTTCCGTCGAGATTTGGAGCCGTTCCAGCATCTGGTTCATGGTATGAGCAAGGCGTGCTATCTCGTCGCCCTGATCAGGTTCATAGACTCGCCGAGATAGATTCGTCTCAGATATCTCATCGACATCAACCCTTATCCGTTCCACTGCCTCGAATGCCTTCTTTGAGGTAAGCCAAGTAGCTATGACTACAACTGCAATCAGCAGAGGAAAACCAGCTAAAAGTATGAGAAACAACGTTCTGACCGATTGATCTACGGACTGAAGTGAAGCCCAAACATAGACGTAGTAGTCTCCCGGCGCGGTACTGCCAAAGACAACCTGGCTCTTCTTCTTACCTTTGGAAGTCAACACTTGGTATGTCTTTGCCGCTTGCGTCTCCACAGGAACAGCAACATTGACACGATTAGCTACCAGTATGTAGTTGTGGTCATGATCTCCCACTTGGACAATAGAGTTATTAGATTGATGAACGACTGTCTGAGCCGTACCCTTCATAGCGGAAAACTTATACTGTACTTTCACCCCAGCTAAATTCGGAGTATACGCTATGACCTTGCCGTTTGGTGCAATAACTTGAGCTGCTAAGTCCCCTCTAGGTATAGGTATCGGATTAGGTAGTTCCCCACCTTGTACTAGTGACACTATATTTACCGACTCGTTTTTGGCGGTCTCAACCACATTGGCCGTGAGTTCACTTCGTAGCAGTTCAACCATTATTATTGATCCAAGTGCAAGAGCTGACCCGACGACTAACGACGCCACCATTGTGGTACGCCCTCGGACAGACCACTTACGCTTGGTCCTATAGTTTCTCTCCGTACGACGGTTATAACCTTGAAACTCTCTCACCGATCCGTTAAAGTGCCAATAACCCCGTAGTTATCTTACTCTAGGTAAGAAATAATCTTAACCAACCTTTGTTGCTACCGGTTCTTCCGCACAGATGCCTCCAGACTCCTCAAGGAGATAACCTACTCCTCGCACCGTCTTTATGGACTTCGTACCAAATGGAAGGTCAATCTTGCGTCGAAGATATCCAATGTAGACCTCCACAATGTTGGAGTCTCCTTCAAAGTCGTAATCCCAGACATGTTCGATTATCTCTCGCTTCGTCAGAACGCGACCTTTTGACCTGAGCAGCAGTTCCAAGAATGAAAACTCTCGCGAGGTAAGTTCGATCTCAGTGTCTGCACGCTTTACGATATGACTCGCTGGATCCAAAGTAAGTTCTCCTGCGCAAAGTACCGGTGGACGGCTTTCGATACCCCTACGCAGCAGTGCTCTGATTCTCGCCAAGAGAACCGTAAAGGAGAACGGCTTCTTCAAAAAGTCATCTGCTCCTGTATCTAACGCTTCAGCTTCGTCCAGCTCTCCGTCTTTTGCGGTAAGCATGAGGATCGGGGTCCAGACCTCCTCTTTACGCAAAGTGTCTGTCAACTTGAATCCGTTCATGCCGGGCAACATGATATCAAGCACAATTATGTCATAAGATGTTTCTTTGGCCATTCTCAGACCCTCTAAACCATCGCGAGCCAAGTCAACAGCAAAACCTTCGGCACTAAGTCCACGCTTTAGAGCTTCACCTAGACTTACCTCGTCGTCAACAACTAATACCCTCACGTAAGAAACTCCTTACTGGTCAGCTCGTTTCAAACGCTATCCTACGTTCCTGAGACGTTCCATAGTTGCAACTATGAGCATCTTATGAACTAGCGCAACTAGGGTAGAAAAAGCAGAAAGAGAGGAGAGCCATGAAAATCGAGGTTGATTTCGACAAGTGCCAATCTAATGCGGTCTGCATGCAAATAGCGCCTTCTGTCTTTGAAGTAAGAGATGACGGCTATCTCTATGTGCTTGACGAATCTCCGGAAGATTCATTGCAACCACTCGTAGAACAGGCAGCGGCTAGCTGTCCAACCCAAGCAATCAAGATCGTCTCGAGAAGTTAATTAAAGCACAGATTGACCATGCCAAAACGGTGCGTAATCATCGGGGCCTCCCTCGGAGGTTTTCGAAGCGCTCGGGAGTTACGGCGAGTAGGTTTTAGTGGTGAGATAACTTTAATAGGAGAAGAATCCTTCTCTCCTTACCAACGGCCACCTCTATCGAAACAACTCATCAAAAAGACTTTTCCTCTTGAGCGATGCTTTTTGCGAGGAAGTGTGGCGGAACCTTTTTCACAACAACTGGGCCTGACCGCCACTGCTCTCGATTCTCACGCAAAAAAGATACAACTTAGCGATGGCAAGGAGATCAGCTATGACCTGGCAATCGTAGCAACTGGAGCGAAACCAGTCACCATTACAACTGCAGCTCCTTCTGACAGAGTCATCTATCTGAGAACCATCGACGACGCACTACGACTACGAGATCAGCTTTCCAATGAGGTTCGAATTGGTGTTGTAGGTGCCGGATTCATAGGCTCAGAGGTTGCATCGTCTCTATCTCACCAGGTAAGTCGAGTAGTTCTGTTCGACTCTGACGAACAACCGATGAGCAAAGCCATAGGTCCATATCTGGCTCAGGCCCTGAAAGAACTCCACGAGTCCAACGGTGTAGAAACCATCTTTGGCACTTCAGTCTCTATAGTTGACTCTCAAAATGAAGATTTTGTTTCGATAGAAACACCTTCACAACAATTCGCCTTCGACGTCGTGGTCATTGGCATTGGAGTAAGGCCAGCCACTCAATGGTTAAAGGACTCCGATTCACTTCACTTTGACGCTGTTGGCGCTCTCATGGCCGATAAAACAGGAAGAGTTCTTGACACCGACGATCTCTATGTAGTAGGAGATGCTTCTAGTTGGTTTGACCCTATCTATCAGCAGCACCTTCACGTTGAGCACTTTGAGTCAACCGTCAATCAGGCAATGCAAGTTGCAAGAAGCATAACCGGAGCTCCTAGTATCGACTACGAACTTCCGTTCGCCTGGACCGAACAGCATGGCCAGTTAATCCAGACCGTTGGAGTCCGAATGGAAGACTCCAAAGACGAAGTGATACATCAAAAAGACCACTTGCTAGTTACTTTTCATTCGTCGGAAAAGATAACAGGAGCTGCGCTTTTCAATAATAGTGAAGCACTAGAGTGGACCAAATCGGAGATACTCGCTTCTCTTTCGTAGAAAAGTCGTGTCTTGGGCGGCCTGCTTATTACTGC
Source organism: Actinomycetes bacterium (assembly GCA_021785255.1). Lineage (GTDB taxonomy): Bacteria > Actinomycetota > Acidimicrobiia > Acidimicrobiales > Acidimicrobiaceae > Ferrithrix. The sequence goes on along the minus strand of JAJYGA010000009.1, from coordinate 50,272 downwards.
ACTTGGTGGAGACTTAGCTACCTTACGCCCGGTTCACATTAACATGATCGTTCGTTGCAGAGGACTTTACGCAGTTGACTATCTGCGACAGGCGTATGAATACTTTAGGGACCGACATAGTCGGTCCCTAACAATTTGGCTGCTTTGCAGCCTCCCCTCCGAAACTTTACGGCTTTCGCCACCACCATCACTCTAGCACAACGGTGACAAAAGTCACAAATAAACCTGCAATCAGACTTAAATATTAAAAGGGGAACGACTCCTCCACCTCTTGAGACGCGTACTCTTTGTATCCCGTGTGCTCAAGCTCCTCAGCAAGTTCAGGGCCACCTTCAGCTACAAACTCACCGTGTGCCAAGACTAACACTCTATCTACGGTAAGCACTTTTAGAAGTCTTGAGTAGTGCGTAATTGCAATTACAGCCATTGACGTATCGGCACTTAGAGCGTCAATACGATGAGACACTTGGCGCAAAGCATCGATATCTAGGCCAGAGTCTATCTCATCTAAAACGGCCAATTTCGATGGCACCAAAGCCAACAGAAGTGTCTCAAGTCTCTTTTTCTCTCCGCCAGAAAGATCGACGTTAACCCATCTATCAAGCAAAGACGTGGCAAAACCAATTTCTTCAGCCTCCTCACGAAGTCTCCGAAAAAGATCCTCCTCCGTCATCTCTCGAGCCTTTAAAGCAGAATCGACAAGATCGTAGAGGTTTACCCCCTCAACTTCCTGTGGATACTGTGAAACAAGGGCGAGTCCCAACCGAGCTCTCTCATAAGTAGGAAGTACCGTTATATCGTGACCAAAAAACCTTATTTCTCCATTAGTCACTTCATATCCCGGCTTGCCCAAAATAGCACTTGAGAGCGTACTCTTACCAGAACCATTAGGTCCCATAATCGCAATCTTCTCACCCTTTGCCACCTTTAGAGAGATGCCCTTTAGGATTTCCCTATCCCCTGCTGATACATGGAGGTCTTTTATCTCTAGAACTGGTTCTACGAGATTACTCGTCATCGATGCTCCAATCTGACGTATACATCGTTTCCGTCTACGACAACTTCAAAAACAGGAACTGGCTTGGTTGCTGGCAAGCATTGAGGTTTTCCGTCAAGCAAGGAGAACGTGCTTCCGTGCTTCCAACACTCGATCTCCTTTTCCTCTAGGTATACTTCGCCTTCGGAAAGCGAGTACTTGGCATGCGAGCACGTATCACCAATAGCGTAAAAGTCTTCATCTATGCGAACGACAGCGACTTTCATGGATCCAACTTGAAATTGACGCGCCTCACCGCTTTTCATCTCATCCGTCTTGCATATGAAGATCATTTCGTTACTTTCGTGTCTCCCTACCACTTTTTCTCCAGTGCTTTTAATGCCAAACTAGAAAGATCAATAGATGAATGACTTCCAAAAAGATCTCTAAAGAATCCGCTCACAATCATCTTTTCAGCGACCTCTGTTTTGATTCCCTTTGATTCGAGGTAAAATCGTTGCTCGGGATCTACCGGCCCCACTGCAGATGCATGGGAACACTTGACGTCACTTTCTTCAATATCTAAGTTGGGAACCGAGTCAGCACGAGAACGCTCGCTTAGGACGATATTGCGATTTGTCTGAAAGGCGTTGGATCCGCGTGCTCCTTTTTGAATCTTTATGAGTCCTGAGTAGATGGAGTGAGAACTCCCCGCCACGGCCCCTTTATAAAGCAAGTCTGAACTGGTATTGGGAGCCATGTGGTTTTGAAAGGTTCGAAACTCCATGGTTTGATCTCCACCAGCAATGTATGCTGCCTTTAGTCTAGCTTGAGCAGCCCTTTCAAGAAGATTGCAACTGGTTCTCAATCTAGAGTAATTGGATCCGAGCGATACCGTCAGAGAAGAAAGACTTCCACCACTTGCAACGTTTGAAGTGTATGAAGTGATGTCCCAAACGTATTCGTTTAGGTTCTGAAGGATGAGAAGTTCCAGTGTCGAATCCTTCCCCACCGTCGCCCTGATACCATCAAGGTAAAGGTCACCGCGTGATCCTCCTTCGCGAACTATAACGACGCTGGCTCGTTTCCCATCAGGAACTACCACTTCAAGGTCGCGCGTAACAACAGCTGAAACGTCAGAAGGACCCAACAACGCAATGAACGCTGGTGTCGCACGATCAAACTCACCTATCTCCAAAGAGATCGTCTTTGGAGATAGTGCCTTGGACAACGTTTCAAAAGGTTCAGACAGTTCTACAACCAAGGGCTCATAAAGATCCCTTGGTTCAATGGAAAGTCTTGCGTTGTTCTGAAACCCCCGAAAAACAACCGTTTTGAAGTCAGCGATAGCTGCAAAGTTGACGAAGTTGTTGGACCCTCTTGAAGACCACTCGGTCATCCAGTCTTGAAGAAGATCCTCTTCAAGTTGAAACTGTGGATTTACACATCTAAAATCACGCAGATCAAGCTCGTCTACTTCCCCATATCGCCAATCCTCCAAAGAAGCGCTAGGCGGCGATATTTCGCCAAACAACCCCTCTAAGTACTTGATGTACTCCTCATTGGTCATCTCCTTCGGAAGTGACCAAGACAGATCATCTTTAAATAACCTCAACTAAACCCATCCCAATCGATTAAAGAGAGAACATGCAACAGATCTGATAATTACCCTACCGCAATGTGAGAAATCATCAGACCTTGACATTAGGAAAACTCCACCAGAGCGGACACTATGGTCAACAAAGCTAGCGTGAAATGTAAGGAAATACTAAAAAGATAGAGAGGTTCAAGTGACGACATCAACTGTCTCATCGCATGACTCGCCGTCGGATCCATTACAGCATCATCCGTGGCTCGAGTTGCGCAAGTTAGAAAAACCTATACGGGTCTTTGACCAGCTTCCACGAGACAACACCGCTAACAGGTTCAACGCATGGCTAGCCGTAAGGATCACGAAAGCCGTCGGATCCATGTGGTGTGCATATCTTTTCGCCGCGTTTGATCTTCTCAGCCTGCCATCTGCCTTACGCTCGGGGATTCAGGCCATCGTCGCTTGGGTTGCTCAAACCTTCTTACAGCTCGTCCTGCTATCTATAATCATGGTTGGCCAAGACGTTCAAGCCAAGGCAGCTGACAAGAGGGCAAACCAGACGTATCAGGACGCCGAAGCCCTTCTTCACGAATCACAGATCATCGACACCCACCTCACCTCCCAAGACACCACCATTGCCAAGCTACAAGAGTCGCTAAGTGAGCGGCTCGATCGTCTAGAAAGGTTACTCACGACAGTATCAGCAAACTCTACAGATCACCCAACAAAGGAATGAAAACACCGAATGACTCTGCTTTAGGTTCAGAGACTGCTAACTCCCAAGAAGGAGACGAAACATGTCAGTTATAACCGTTGAACTAAAAGACCACGTGGCTATCGTACGGTTAGCGAAGCCAGAAAAGTTCAACGCCATGGGCAAAGCCTACTTTCAAGAGATGAGAGAGGCTCTCACAGAGATACAAGATAATGAACGTATCAAGGCATTAATCATCTCATCGGAAGGGGCTCACTTTTCTACGGGGCTTGACCTATCGGAGTTATCTGAACTCGCAACCGGCTTAACCGGAGGTTCAACACATCGCCAAGTAATCCTTTTCGAGAGGATTCAACAACTCCAAGCAGTCACGAAGATACTTGCTAACTTTAAGATTCCTTCCATAGCAACTGTCTCTGGATACTGTTTAGGAGGAGGTGTCGATCTGATTGCAGCTTGTTCAATTCGTCTTTGCTCTCGTGACTCCATCTTTTCCATTCGAGAAACAAAGATCGCAATTACGGCAGACCTAGGTTCGCTTCAGCTTCTACCTTCGATCATCCCACGCGGGGCCTTGTACGAACTTGCCCTCACCGGACGCGACTTCAACGCTATAGAAGCTAAGGAGATCCACTTCGTCAATCAAGTATTCAAAGACAAGCAGGCCACAGAGGAGTACGCGCTAGAACTGGCGAACGAAATAGCATGCAACTCCACTACTGCGGTGCAAGGGACCAAACGCATCTTGGACTCAATGTACAACAGAACTCTCCTTGACGACCTTGAAAAGGTAGCACTATGGAACACAGCATTTTTAAATCAGGATGACATAAACGAAGTTGTCGAAGCATTTTCTGAAAAAAGAAAACCAAAATTTACGTAAAGGCTAACGCTTGCGATTTTTCCACTTGGAAAAGTAGCCTTTGGGTCTCTCTTTGGCGATCTCAAAAGCCTCCTCTTGAACCACCTTCTCAGCGTCGCGTAGAAGTGACTGAACCTCTTTGTCGGCCGCGCTCTCAGGCTCAGCACCCACGGCTCTGGGGATCAACGACCCATGTACCCAGGCTACATCAGCAAGCCTCGGCGCGAACGATGCACACTCCGGCGGACATCTCCATGGAGCTTCCGGGGCTAAGTCGAGCACACAAAATCGGGACGCTTCACCCGAATCATAGGTACGACTCTGAAAGTGCTTGCACTCTTCTCGCATACTCAATTGTGTTCTCCGATCGCTGAATCAGAAAGACTGAACTTTAAATAATGGGCTACTTCAGCTCACATGTCTCTTGACAGAAGAGGATTTGATCTTGTCAGTTTTAAGTCTACCACCGCGGCGTTGCGTTCGAGATGGAGCCTCTCATTTGAGATTAAAGTAATCCAGTGTTTCGCCAACAATCCGACTTTACAGTGCAATCAGGCGCAGCACCTAAAATCTAAGTCTCATCTTATGTTTTTCTCAGATAACCATACAAATATCCGCCAACTCGATGTCAACATACGCCTTCACAATGATCAGCAGACATGGGGCGTTATCGCATTCAAAAGGGTAATATCGACATTTTGAAATGGTTCGAGCTGAAGTGAAGTCGGCTTAGCTGGTCAGACATGAATTCGCAGACTCAAGCGACCCGAAGAAGTGTACTTATTTAACAGCTACCTTAAAGAACTTGAGCACACCAGAGGATCATACAACCGTCTAACTCAACTCCCAGCTAAAACCTAGCATTTGGAGGTTGTATATAGTTAGAAAGATTTAAAGCTGAGGAGACGAAGATGAGTGATGAAGAGACTACACCAAGCAATGATCAAAACCAGCCAAACAGTTCTCACGAACAAATCACTCCCATAGAAAATGCTTTAGAGGAGGAGACTTTGAATACGTTCAATATTTTCTCGCACCTATCAAACTCTGATGATGACGCACAGACACAAAACGATGCATCACAGGAAGTCGGTCAAGAGCACACAGCTGATCCGTACGCAACTACCGCCTCATACGCGTCCGGGGCATACTCGTACTCTTACAACAAACCCGGCGAGCACCTAGACTCCAGTAATCCTAAAGACAGAAAACACAAGCCAAGAAGCAGAGGTATATCTGCATTAGTCGGTACGACTTTAGTCGCCACTTTAATCGCCAGTGGTGTCGGCGCTGGAGTAGGTTATGAAGTTGCAAAGCACGCTAGTGACAACGCTGCTCCTATCATCAAACAAGCTACCGCCACCCCACTTGCATCCACCTCGAGTACGCAAGGAACTCCATCTGTCACTCAGCTACTCAGCAGAGTGGAGCCCGCAATCGTTGACATAAATACCACAGGTTATATCACAACCCCGTCTAACGGCTTTTTCGGGAATTCGAGTCCAAGTCAGTTTCAAGCAGCCGGAACCGGGATGATCATATCGCCAAACGGATATGTCCTCACAAACAACCACGTAATAGCTAGTGCCAGTAGCATCAAAGTCACTCTCTATAACTCGAAGAAATCCTATCAAGCGAAGGTCATCGGAACCAACCCCAGTCACGATGTTGCACTCTTACAGATCCAAGGGGCATCCAATCTACCTACAGTAACGTTAGGAAACTCAAACACCATGAAAGTTGGCGATCCTGTCGTAGCAATTGGAAACGCGCTTGCCCTCCAAGGAACGCCCACTGTCACAGAAGGAATCATCTCAGCACTAGGTCGAACAATCACGGCACAAAGCGATACCGGAGCAAGGGAAACGCTTTACAATATGATCCAAACTGATGCACCAATCAACCCAGGCAACTCGGGGGGACCACTTCTCAACTCAGCAGGGTACGTAATAGGGATGAACACGGCAGCCGCTACTGGATCAGGTTCATCTCAGTCCGCACAAGGAATCGGTTTTGCTGAACCGATCAACTCCGTGCTCTCCATTGTAAAACAAATTGAAGCACACCCTAACGGAGTATCTTCCGCGACTTCCTCCTCACATGGTTTCTTAGGAGTAGGAGTTCAAAATCTTACTCCTTCCCTGGCGAGCCAACTTGGTTACAGTACAAACACCTCCGGTGTTTTGGTTGATAATGTCGTCGCCAACTCACCCGCTATGTCAGCTGGTATCCAGTCAGGAGATGTAATCCAAGCCATAGGTAGTACGAAGATCACGAGTATCTCGCAGCTTGTGAAGGCGATCCAAAGTAGATCTCCAGGGACTACAGTGACAATTACATGGTTAGATCCTAGCAGCGGACAAAACTCTGCTACAGTCACATTAGCGTCAGCTCCGCCAGGAGCCTAGCTTGGCACTTGAAGGTCGAAAGGTAGTGTACAGGTGAAAGATACCGTAACTTCGAAGCAAGGAGGCACTCGAGTGGGTAAAGAGCCGCTCGGAATCAAGGTTCTCGTAATAGATGACGAACCTCCAATCACTGAACTACTAAATATGTCTTTAGGTTTCGAAGGTTACGAGGTTGCGATAGCAAACTCTGGACGAGAAGGACTTGAGAGAGCTCGAACCTTTCGGCCTGATCTCATTGTCTTGGACATCATGATGCCCGATCTGGATGGATTCCAGGTTCTGAAACGCCTCAGAGAAGAAGGCAACAAAACGCCCGTACTCTTTCTCACCGCACGAGACGCCATCGAAGATAGAGTGACAGGACTAACAGCAGGTGCAGATGACTACCTTCCCAAGCCCTTTTCACTTGCGGAACTTTCAGCAAGAGTTGGTGCAATTCTTCGCCGCTCCGGAAACTCGCCCGATCGCCAGGCACGCATAGTCTTTTCCGACCTTGTTCTGGATGAAGATACGCACGAGGTGCGCCGCGGGAACGAAGAGATCGAATTAACAGCTACCGAGTTCAAGTTGTTGCGATTTCTAATGATCAATGCCAACAAGGTGGTATCTAAAGCTCAAATCCTCGATCACGTCTGGGAGTATGACTTTGGCGGTGACGCGAACATCGTTGAAACCTACATTTCATATCTGCGGAAAAAAATTGACAGCACCCACCCACCGCTCATCAAGACAATACGAGGTGTGGGATACAGCCTTAGACTTCCTTCCTAGATATCATCTATGTCGCTTAGAGCAAAACTATTAGCTATTATCCTTGGTCTCTTAGCGCTTACTACTCTCATACTTGACCTCGCCCTTTACTCTTCTTTAAACTCGTTTCTTTATCAAAGACTGGACGAGCAGCTCGTCTCTTCGATGAGTTCAGCTTCACATGTTTTAGTAAATGGCGATCTCAACGGCGGACTCGTACCTCAAAGTGCGCTAGGTCAATGGCCAGTAGGCACCTACATTGAATTTATCGATAAAAGCGGCGTGGGCCTGACTTTGCCGATTAAGGCCGCAAACAATTCAATAGGTTCTCCACCTCAGCTCACACGCACAGTTGGAAAGACGACCAAATACAACTTCAAAATCGGAGAGGTCAGCACAGTTAGGAGCGTGGGCGGAAACCAAGAACTGAGCTACCGGGTACTTGCGGAAAGTGAAAACTTACCGATAGGTACTGGCTTGGTCGTGGTCGCCCTGCCGGAAACCCAGTTGGCGGCCACTTTACACCGTCTCTTGGTCGTAGAGTTCCTAGTTTCCATTGGAGTTCTCCTTCTACTTTCATCCATTGGGAGTGCCTCACTTCGCTTTGGCCTGAAGCCCATTCAGGCAATGACAGACACAGCCTCATCCATCGCTGATGGCCAACTCGATCGTAGGGTCGAAGCTAAAGGGACAGGAACAGAGGTTTTGCGACTTGCAAACGCACTAAACAAAATGCTAGAACGAATCCAAAGCGCTCTCGACCGATCCAAAAATTCAGAAGAGCGGCTTCGAGTTTTCATCGCAGATGTCAGTCACGAACTTCGAACACCACTAACTTCAATTCAAGGATATGCAGAACTTTACAAACAAGGCGCTCTACAAGACGAGGGTGACCTTAAAAAGAGTATGGAGCGAATTGAGTCCGAATCAAAAAGGATGGGCGCTCTCGTAGAAGATCTATTGATGCTCGCGCGAATGGATCAAAACCGTCCTTTGATACTTGAACCAATCGATCTTTCTCAGATTGTACATCTCGCCGCCACTGACGCATCGGTGGTTCAACCCCAAAGAACCTTCCACACAGAGTTGGGAAACAATCTCTGGGTACTCGGTGACAGGAATCAAATAACTCAAGTTGTGGCTAATCTTCTTTCAAATGTAAGAAGCCATACGGCGCCCGACTCTCCTGTTTGGATAAAGACCTATCAGATCTCAAAGTTGGAATCTATCCCCAAAGGTGCCAAATCAACCTCAAAGGACGTAGGTGATCTCTTTGGTAGCGTAGACACCACCATCAAGGAGCTTCTGTGGGAACGTTACGCTCGGCTTGAGGTTAAAGATTCAGGTCCAGGAATCGACGCCGACAACTTATCGAAGGTGTTCGAACGATTCTACCGCTCTGATGCCTCTCGATCACGAGTACAAGGTGGGGCTGGTCTCGGGCTGTCGCTAGTCGCAGCAATTGTTCACGCTCATGGAGGAAGAGCTTGGGTATACAGCGACGGACTCGGCAAAGGCGCTACCTTTGGAGTTGATCTTCCTCTAATCGAGCCAGACGCGTTCTAGCAACACCTATGACCTGCAAGACCCTATGACATAACTAAGGCTCGGAGCGATCAGTGACACCTTTAGCCAATAGATCCGTCCATCTGCAGCTCGATCAGACGTGACCACTCAACTGCATACTCCATAGGAAGAGTTCTAGTCACAGGCTCTATAAAACCATTCACTATAAGGCTCATCGATTGGGCCTCAGTCAAGCCTCTCGACATCAGATAAAAGAGTTGATCTTCTCCCACTTTTGACACGGTAGCCTCGTGCCCGATAGATGCATCCCTCTCTCCAACTTCCATGTATGGCTTGGTTTCAGATATCGAATGGTCATCAAGCAACAAGGCGTCGCATCTTACATAGCTTTTTGATCCCTTTGCACCTTCATCGACGTGCACAAGTCCTCTGTAAGTCGAGATTCCGCCGTCTTTAGAGATTGACTTTGAAACTATGGTCGAAGTGGTCTCAGGTGCGGCGTGCACCATCTTTGCCCCTGCATCTTGATGCTGACCGGCTCCAGCATAAGCAACCGAAAGAACCTCACCAGAGGCCTTGGGACCTACAAGGTAAACGGCTGGATACTTCATGGTCAACCGAGATCCAATGTTCCCATCTATCCATTCAACACGTGCTTCAGCTTCAGCACGAGCTCGCTTGGTCACCAAGTTATAGACGTTTGTTGACCAGTTCTGAATCGTAGTATAGGTTATTCGTGCTCCCGGTTTAGCAATCAATTCAACAACCGCTGAGTGCAAAGAGTCCGTGGTATAGACAGGCGCTGAGCACCCTTCGATGTAATGAACCTGCGAACCTTCGTCGGCAATTATCAGCGTACGTTCAAACTGACCCATATTTTCCGCATTGATACGAAAATATGCCTGCAATGGCATCTCGACTTTGACACCTGGAGGCACATATATGAAGGATCCACCTGACCAGACCGCTGAATTCAGCGCGGCAAACTTATTATCATTAGGTGGGATAACAGATCCAAAATACTGCTTGACAAGATCAGGATAGTCACGTAAGGCCGAGTCCATATCGCAAAATAACACACCTTGATCTTCCAGCTCTTTACGGTTACGATGATAAACAACCTCAGACTCGTACTGAGCCGTTACACCAGCTAGATACTTACGCTCGGCTTCGGGTATGCCAAGCTTCTCATAGGTCGCTTTTACAGAATCCGGCAGTTGATCCCAGGCATTGACCTGTTTGTCGGTAGGTTTAATGTAGTAGTAGATATCAGAAAAGTCAAGGTCAGGCATGTTCACAGCAAACCACGACGCCATGGGACGTTTGAAGAAATGAGCTAAGGCTTTGAGCCTAAACTCTTTCATCCATTCAGGTTCCTTCTTCATTGCAGACATCTCGCGAACTATCTCTTCAGATATGCCCTTCTTGGGCTTAAAGACATAGTCTTCCACGTCGCTCCAGCCGAGCTGATACTTACCAAGATCTAAACTATTTGCCACTAGTGCCTCCATTGCGGATCGGATCACAGCACTCTGCGATGTACACATTCTAACGTTTGTGTATCAAATTTGTACTATCCATATAGTACTAATAGGAAGATACAAGGAGAAGAAAACGCCTTTAGGATCTACAATGTGATTCGCAACAAACTTTCAACCACAATACTTTCCCTTGATCCACCTGTCCCACCTAAGACAATTCCGGAACCGTTAAAGGGTCTTGGAGGAACAAGAATTGACGATTTCTACTGGATGCGCGATCGTGACGACCCAGACACGTTAAGCTACATCACCGCCGAAAACGCCTACTTCAACAGGGTGTTTCCATATGTGGAGGAGACTTCGAACGAGATCTTCAATGAGATCAAGTCTAAAGTCTTAGAGACCGACATGTCCGTGCCTGCAGCTAAGGGACCCTATGAATACTATGGACGCACTGAGGAAGGAATGCAGTACCCCATTCACTGCCGAAGGCCCAGATTCAGCAATAACACCCCAGCGGAACAAGTGATCATAGACGAAAACCTTCTCGCTGAAGGCCACGACTATATGGGACTGGGCGCTTCAACGGTTTCCCCCAACCATGAGCTCATAGCCTACTCGCTGGACTTTGACGGCTCAGAGACGTTTGAGCTCAAGATTGCTGAAACCGCCAACGCCTACCAGCCGTTTGATACTATCGATAACACGTATTACGGTGTTGTCTGGTCTTGGGACTCAGATTACTTGTTCTTCGTACGACCCGATGATTCGATGCGTCCTTACCAGGTATACGTTCACAAGGTAGGAACCGATCAATCCGAAGACAAGTTGGTCTACGAAGAGACAGATGAGCGTTTTTTTGTAGACTTAGGTAAAACCTCTGATGAACGCTTCATAGTGATCGACTGCCAGTCCAAAAAAACGACTGAACAACTTCTCATACCAGCGGGATTGCCACTTAGCCCTCCAAAAGTGTTCTTGCAAAGGGAAGAGGGCATAGAGTACTCAACCGACACCCACGAAGAGGCAACTTACCTGATTACAAATCGATACCGTGAAGATTTCTCAGTCGTATTCTCTGAGATCAAGGATCCCTATGGTCATAGTGGCAAGATAACGTGGAACAACCTCTTGGAACTGGGTGACCGAGATAAAGTTGAAGGATTAGAGATCTTTAAAAGTCACATCGCGCTAGTGCTGCGATCTGACGCTCAACTGGGGATAAGACTCATACGCGTTGACGATAAAAGTCAGTACCAAATTCCCACTCCTGACAACTTAGGCACCATTTGGCCCGCCACTAACGCCGAGTATGACACAGATGTATTTAGATATGGTTACACATCTTTTACAACTCCAACATCCATATTTGAGCTTTCTCTCTTCGACTATTCAGTCTCTCTATTGAAGGTTCAGCCCGTCTTGGGAGAGTTCGAACCCGGTAACTACACCTCTGAGCGACTTTGGGCACGCAGCAACGACGGCACTTTAGTGCCGATATCTCTAGTCAGACATAAAGATACCGATGCCTCATCACCTAGTCCTACCTTGCTTTATGGATACGGATCTTATGAATCCTCTATCGACCCAACCTTTTCTGTATCTAGGCTCTCACTATTAGATCGAGGATTTATCTTTGCCGTAGCACATGTACGTGGTGGCGGAGAGTTAGGACGCCACTGGTATGAAGAGGGAAGGCTAACTAAAAAAACTAACACCTTTTTTGACTTCATAGCATGCGCTTCGCATCTCGTCTCCGCAGGTTATACCTCCAAGGATCTCCTCGTAGCCAGAGGGGCTAGCGCTGGCGGTCTGTTAATGGGGGCGTCGTTGAACCTTCGACCTGACCTCTTTCGAGCAATCGTTGCGGAAGTGCCATTCGTTGACTGCCTTACAACTATATCAGATCCTGACCTCCCTCTTACGGTAACGGAATGGGAGGAATGGGGTAATCCACTAATGGACAACGACGTCTATGATGCCATCTTGTCATACTCTCCCTATGACAACTACAAAGATCAAGGGATATACCCATTTCTATATGTAAGTGCGGGTTTTAACGATCCTCGGGTCTCTTACTGGGAGCCATTAAAATGGGTGGCAAAAATCCGGACTGTTTCCCCCATGGCACCAACGGTACTCAAAGTGGACATGGGAGCAGGACACATGGGTCCAACTGGAAGATATGACGCCTGGAGAGATGAGAGTTCTGTACTTGCGTTCATCATCCACTCAGTCGAGTAGAACTTTTCAATGTAAGAGACATTGTGTTTCTAACCAAAACTATCGATTCGCTACTTAGCCGCGTTGCCGTTTTGAGGAACACACCGTTTGTTCACTATGAATATCCCAGTAATACGTTTCCACCCATTCCGGAAACTCTTTAACCAGTTGTTGGAGCAGGAGAGACCCTCTGAAAGGTTTTCGCTATATTGCAGAGGAAGACCAGAACTCAACCGGTTTATAGCGATCACCCAGATGGCACGGAGTTTCGGAATCGTTAAGACAACCTGGTACCGATGGAAGACCACTACGGCAAATGAAAGGTCAAGGGTCATCCGCCTAAGGGCAGCTAACTGCTCGATAGCAAGTAAGTAGACATCTGAAATCAATAATACAAATGCATATTTCTCGACACTCGTCCCAATCGGAGTAGCAGCAAGAGAGATGGGTGTTCACCCAGACACCCTGCGCGGGTGAGAGGATGAAGGGCGAACTGAACCAGCTGAGCGAACCCCTGGTGCCAGACGACGCTACGATCTTGCCAGGCTCCGGCATTTATGTAGCTCCGTCGTCAAGGGTGACAATTGCATATGCACGAGTGTCTACCAACGGGCAAAAGACGATCTGGCCCGTCAGGCGGCTCTCTTGGAAAGTGTTGCGCTGCAAAGGCGTTAGTTTATGAGGTCATCTCTGACGTGGGATCGGGTCTCAACTACCATAAGGAGGGCTGAAAGTACTCATCTCGCAGATCTATTCAGGCGATGTCCCTCAGCCGGTGCTCAGCAACAAGGGTCGACTGCTTCGTTTTGGATCGGAACTCGTCGTTAGCCTGTGTGAACATTTTGACGTTGAAGTCGTGATCATCAACGTCAAAGAGGGCTCCACCTTTGAAGAGGACTTAGCAAACGACGTGATCGAGATCGTGACTGTATTCTTGGCCAGGTTGTACGGGAACAGAACCTGGTTACTTGCCCAGCCGAGGTTTGAGTTCCACTTCGCACCGACGTATTCTTCGTGGATGAACCAAGTAGAGAGATGGTTCTCAGCTCGTGCCACCAAGTTATCTACAACTAAGTGTCCACCATGGTGTAAACGAACTAACCAAAGGCATTACCAAGTGGACTCAGAGTTCGAACGAGAGTCCCAAACCCTTCATATGGACTAAAAGTGCTGACGAGATCTTCGCCTCCATGCAAAAATATTTGGAGCCCATTGTTATTCAAGGAAACTCTGAACAGGGACACTGGAATATGTCTTTTGTTCCTCTGGAATCAGAGTAGCTAATACTTCCCAAACGGACTGAGACTGTTTATCTGGTAGCTGTTTGTCTTGGCTTTGTGGGCGGTCGAATGCTTCTAACATATGTTCTCAAGATGCTTTCTTTACCTGTATAACCAAGTGGAACAATTTTTGACATGATTACTGGTACACTTAAAAGCCCTTCAGATACAAGCCGATTTACTTCATCTTTGTAGGGATCGAGCTTTGATACTCTCGGCAACTTTGTCTCGTTTCGTTTCGTGCTCGCTCCATCTCTTAGATATTTACGCACGGTATTTCTTGAATGCCCAGTCTCTCGGGCAATTGCCCGGTAACTAAGACCTTGTGCTTTCAAATCAAATATGTTCTTAAGTAACCTACCTTTCAGCATGTAAAACTCCTTCGTGAAATTAGATACTTCACTCAAGAGTATTGTCTGTTGGGTGGGGTTCCTTTTAACGCTGGAAGTGGGTCAATTTAATGTTGCTGGTAACAGCGATGCCAGGTAACCCCAACCAAACGGCGGAGCCAGAAGCCCCGTCTGTAAGGGCGGGGAGGTTCGCTTCACCCAAATCCGAGAAGCCTCACGATTCCGATGACGCTACACACGCCCATTAGGGAAGTGTAAGTCAAGATGATCCAAGATCTGTTACCAGTCCACATCGACCTAAGACCCAGCACGAACGCAGCAATGACCAAGAATGTCGCCACCTTAGTAGTAAGCAACTGGAACTCCTCTACTCATGTATGTCAACCTTCCATCAGCATGTTGTGTCGCCATAGGCCTATCCTACACAACCAATAAATAACCCAAACGCCATACTTGCAATAAAGGTAGTCAAGCTCCCACTGGTCGTTAATGTGAATTCGAGCAAGATAAGTGATCAAACACGCCGACAGACCTGGCCCTTTGAGGCGGGGAAGGATAGGCGCACATGTGTTTGCTTTGCGTTCACGTCTGTCGCACATTTCGCATCTAGGACTGTAAACCGTCAGTTGGCCAGGCGTCTCCTTCGTTCCTGCCTTGGTTCTCGCCGTCTCTGAGATACCAGCTGGGGCGGTGGGTCCTCAGCGTTCAACTTCATGCCTCTTGGTCCATCGGCACCAGAACAAAGAGAACGGATCGCCACCGGAGTGATACCCGCGCTACGAGAGCTCGAGCGAACAAAGATTTCTCACACCGGTGGGTTGCCGAGCACCTATCCCAACAACCCCGGGCCTCGGAAAGCTCAGACCGACGGGGCGTCCGATGAGACGTCCGGCCCACCGAACCCACCCATGGCAAGGATTGTCTCCACCTCCCGGCACACCGCCGAACTCTCGACCCAGGCCGCTCCGACTGCCGGTGCCGTCCTTTCCGCCAGCCGCACGAACAGATCCATGGAGGCAAGCAGCGCCAACGTGGCGTCAGCTGGGGAGAACCCGGCCCAGCAGGAATCGAGCGCCGAACGAATCTCCGCGTCGACCCAGAGATCGAGGTGCTTAGCGTTGAACCAGGTGTCGTAGTCCCAGCCGTAGCGAGCTCGGTGGTCCCACTCGATCATCTTGAGCAGCTCCACCTTGAGGTCCCAGTCGCGGAACTTGGCGGCCCACGGATCGCCGCGGGCAATGCAGCGGGCGCTCATGATCGCGGCGGCCGAGAACCAGTTGACGCAGGTGTCGAACGCCTCTGGAGTGGGTGGTGCAACGTCCGTCCGCTCTGGGGGCGGCAGATCGACGGTGAGCGAGTCCTTGTCCACCAGCACCCGGTAGACACGTTCATAGCGAGTGCCGGGAAGGGCGGCCCAAGAGGCGATCATGAAGTCGATCTTCCCGCCTTGGAGGTAGAGAAGGCGTGTGGGGTGCCAGCCGGGATTGGGCAGCTCCTCTACCGCCAGCACCCTGCCGAAGCGCCGGTACCAGGACCGTTCGCTTAGGAGGGCTGCGGGATCTTCCACGTACAGCTCGATGTCGAGATCCGACAGGGCGTCACTATCATCGGCTTCGCGGGCAGCAGACCCGGTGAGGATCGCCACCCGTATATTCTGCTCGGACCCGGCCCACTCAGCGACGTTGGCCAGCAGCTGCCGCCGACGGTCGCTGTAGTCGATGCTGGTCACCCGCGCCAGTATAGCGGAAGCGGACTCCGGAAAGATTGGCGGCGGCCGCTTCCTGACGGTCGGAACGTCGACTTGTGCAGCGAGCAGGCACGACTTGTCAATGGCCACGTCGACCGGACCGAGGACCAGATGTATGACGGAGTGACCGTCGCGGTGGCGAACTTTCACTGGTGTTCCTCCGGATCGAGGGCAACGTAGTCGCGGACCCCCACGGTTGATCCTTTGGCGCCCCGAGTAGGGCGGTACCCTCGCGTTCTGCTCGCTCGAAGTGGGCGTCGACATCATCCGCGATCACAGTGACCGCATGCCTCAGTAGCAGCCCGGACCGTCCGGAGACCTCCTCGAAGTGCATGAATATTCCACTAACTTGAGTTTTCCACCCATTCCAGTAATACGTTTCCATTCATTCCGGAAACTCTTTACCAGTATTTGAAGTGGGTGAATGCGACAAACTTGTAGCTAAGTCAGATCGTTAGATCTAGTTACAAGGAGTGGGCAGTGAAAAGAAAAGGGGATGGTCGTTGGAACCATTTGTGACTGAAAGTACTGTGACGATCAAAGAGTCGTCACCATCAATATCCAACCGTGAAGTTGCACAAGTAGTTGGAGCTTCACATCCATAGGTGGGAAAATACTCCATCAAGCTAACACGCGAACCTGTTTTCAAATGATGCGACCGTCCCACATACCTATTTGGTTCAAGCCTTTCAGCAACTTTGGCTTGTTTATCATCACGATGTTTATCCGGCTGCTCACATATGTTGCCCTTACCAGCTAGCCTCGTCCCTTACCGCCTGGTTGCTAACAGTTTCAACCTCTCCTCACGGATTAGCTTACGGATACTCCATGGGTATTTTTCCGACAGCTTCACACAGGTCGATTACCCCTCTCGCATTTGCCGGTGGGCTTTGTCATCTGACTGACAAGTTCTTCCTTTCGGACTTTGGAACAGTTAAATCAGACGACCTCATGTCGCACAAAAGAGTTAGTGGACTCACTAATAAAGAGTCGTGGAATACTCACCGTTAACAAAACTCATGACTTAGCCAGCATTGAAGGAGAGGTTGTATGCTCCTGGAGGTGCCGATATCACCACAGGCACATTATTGATCTTTACAGAAAGAGCTCCCACATTTCCAGTTCTAATCCAAACTGGAGCCGAAGTAGTAAGAATCTGACTTTGACCAGCTGCCAACGTCTGTGCAAAATATAACTTTCCATATGGCACATTAGACTGCTCAACCCAACACGGCGCCGAGGCCGTAAGTTGAATCGTTAAAGTCCCTCCAGACACGTTATAAGTAGCGCCAGCAGCGTTAGAAGCTGTCGGAGTTATTTGAAGAGGAGCTGTAGTCGTGGTGGTCGAATTCTTCTTAGATGAACTTGAGCTTGACTTCTTTGGAGAAAGAGAGGTTGAGGCAAAGTTCTTCGAGGAGTAAGAGGTGGTCGCCACCTTAAAGACAAGAGCGGATACACCAATCACTCCAACCCCAACTGCCATAACCACAGAACCAATCTTCATCTGAGGGGCGTGAGAAACATGCAAGGGCACAGCTCTTTGTTGTCGATCATCCAACTCTGGCTCTGGCTCTGGGTAGTCTTCGATAACCGTTTTATTAGAAACACGAGACTCGTCTTTTGGATCTTCAGCTAAATCATTGCTCTCCAACTCACTGAATTGGTGAACGTGTTCGTCAGTTTCTTTAAGATTTACGATTGGAATCTGAAGTGTCTTGGGATTCTCGTCACCTTCTTCCACAAAAAACCTGTCACCATGAAGTCCAATGATACGACCACGACTCTTGGCTGCTACCGTAAGAGGATCATCGCTTTGAGTAAATACCGCCTTAGCGCTTCCATTGGTTCTTTGCCCAATTGGTCTCACAGCCCTCACATGAATCCGTGCACCTTCAGGATCTTTGGATTTGGTTTGGGTTCTGTTCTCAGTGGTAGAACTCGCCAAATCTTCCATCACGCTCAAGACCTTTTTATGAGACTCTATCGACTTTCTCTCTTTGCCGATCGCTGACATGGTCGCGCCTGAGATCGCCCCAACTAGCAAGACGATTATGGCAACAACTAAAATCGCCGTCACGAGTGATCCTCTCTTTCGTAAAACGGTCCAAAACTATCTTAGCGACAATGCCCAACGGGTTCAGATTTTGAATCGCTCCAGCACGTAAGGATATATGGTCGTTCTCAAAATTTCTTGAGAACTTCTAGTAATTTTAGCGCCCACATTAACTGCATTAACTTCTCTTCACTGCGAAAGGGGGCTAAAGTCGCTAAGTACTATCGTACTAGTCTTCGTTGATCGTTGTCCGAGTAGACGTTCAACGGCCTTAGCATCAAGTTCCTCCGTCTCATACAAGCTAAGTGATAAGCGCCAAAGCTGGGAGAGATGGGTAGTGATGATTTCTGAGCAGCGCCTTTTCCCTTCTTCCAGCACCAACTCGACTTCTACTTTCACAGATCCATCTGAGGTTAAAAGCGCGATCTCTGCTTGAGGAGACAACTCTCCAGTAGAGACGAGAGAACTTCCCATGCCAAAACTGCACACATACTTCAAAGCAATCGAACTTGCACGTTTGAGATCGGAAGCAGAGCCGGTACTAATCTCTCTAAAGATTAACTCTTCTGCTACCATACCTGAAAACAAAGCTGCGATCTCATCTAAGAGATCATCTTTGGTAACTAGATAGCGATCTTCCAGATGATATGCAGCGGTAAGTCCCAGCGCCTCTCCCCTCTTCAAAATAGAGACGACCCCAAGGTCCGCCTTGCCACCTCCGAACCAACGATACGTGGCATGCCCAGCCTCATGCACAGCAACCACTAACTTTTCAAAGTCTCCATATGGCGCTCCTGCATTTCTTCCCAACGACATATGAGTGAACGCATTCCATAGATCAGCGTCAGTAATGACGTTACGGTCGTCATGAAATGCCAGAACCCCGGCCTCTTCCACCAACCTAAATATGCTTGCTTGGGAGAGACCACTGGACATTGAAGAGATCTTTTCAATCGTTGCAGTCTCCACATCAACATCACAGTTGATACGACGAACATCTAACAATCCAAAGAGCATCTCTTTACGGGCACTTGCATTAGGAAGCTCAAAATGTATAGATCTGTCGAATCGACCTGGACGCATCAGTGCTGGATCCAACTCCGAAGCTCGGTTAGTCGCAGCAATAACCAAAAATCGAGGGGAAGGGCGACCCTTTAAAGGAGAAAATATCTCAAAATTACCAACTCGCTCCAGCCACGTACGGCTTTCAAAAGACTGCAACTGTACCAGAAGTTCTGCCACAACACCACTTACACCATCAGAGGTTTGAGGAGCTCCCATACTCGATCTAGAAGCGCCTATAGCGTCAAACTCCTCTATAAACCCGATAGCGCCTCCGTAGTTTCGAGCTAACTTTCGAAGGTGCTTGAAGTATGAACGCACTTTCTTACTGCTTTGTCCGTAGTACATCGCTTGAAAAGCTGAGCCACTAACAAAGAGAAACGGCACGCCTGACTCTCTCGCGATTACCTTGGCTGCCATCGTTTTACCTGTACCTGGAGGACCTTCGAAAAGGATCGCACGAGGTGGTGAGGCGCCAAAACTTTCTTTCAAGGTAGCGAAGTTCCTATACTCTTTGATAAGTTGATCAATCATCTTGACCGTTTGAGGAGCACCTAAAATATCAGTTGAGCTTACATCTATATCAGATGGACGAACAAGCTGGTGAGGGGATCGCCCGAGTCCCAGCATAGGCAGAGCAATAGCCCCTACCAATAGTGCAATCAAAACTAGAGCTGGAAAGTAGGAAGAAAGACCAAGTGGCAGTTGGATACTAAAGCCAAGGTTGCCCCCCGAAAACTCTCTGTATAGATCTCTTGCCACTAAAAGCAGCAGCACTGTCGTCAGAATAACGATAAAACTTAGTTTTCGAGCGGCCGCACCTGCTAGACGGGCGCGCTCGATATCATCTACGCGAACATCAACGCCCATGCGGGTATCCATCTCTTTCCTCCGCGCCTCGACCTGACCTACTCAGTTTAAGCGAAAGTCAGAGCATAAGTTTATCACAGAAAGTAACAATCCTAAGTTCTTAGGCCGTACCTTGGTCGGAGATAGTCATCGAGTTTGCTAAGTAACGGATTTTTGTCGTCCCGCGCTGAGATAGTTGGATTGGAGAGTGCCCAAGTAATGGCTAGTTCTGGATCGTCAAATCGTATTCCGAGTTCATCTCTTGGGTTATAGTACCCATCGACCAAGTAAGTAAGTACCATCTGCTCCAGACACGCAAATCCATGAGCAACTCCTGGTGGTATAAACAAGCCCTGCAAATTATGATTACCTAGTTCTATGGAAAAGACACCAAGCTCCGTTGGAGAACCTACTCTTATGTCCGCCAAAACCACTTGAGCTCTTCCGCTTACCACGTACCAGTAGTCGGCCTGGTGTAAATGATAGTGAAGTCCAACCAGAGAACCAGGAGTTTTGTCAGAACGAGATCCTTGCACCATCTCTCGTCCTTCTGGGAACCATGATCTACGATAGGTCTCAGCAAATATACCGCGGTCATCTTCAAAACTTTGGGGAGTAACTAGGTACACTCCTCGTATCTCTTGAACTTCAACTATTTCGGCCAAAACTGCCTCCATGAATTAGCTACTGCTATTGCATCAAAACCCTAGCCAGGCAAGACCCTGAAACGCCATCAAATCCAGCATAAAAGGCTCAGCCGTCACGACATTTGCGCAGATGAGAATCATTGCTTCGACACTTGCCATTGGAGCAAGACTTCAAGCAAGTACACTTTGGAGTTCTATGTTGTACGCTAACAGCCGCGTAGCTCACTTTATTCAACTAGTCGATCTGAAACTCCTCGCCTTCTCTGGCAGCCAACAGCTCAAAAGGTAGAGCCTTTGTGCTCCAATCTTTAAGAATCAACAAGAGTTCTTCATCAGAGCGCTTTGGATCATGGTGAAAGAAGATAAGCCGTTTAGCGTTAGCCAGTTCCGCCATCTTTACAGCAAACTCATAGGTAGAGTGGCCCCAGTCCGACTTTTGAGAGAACTCGGTTTTGGTGTATTGAGCATCGTGAATAAGCGTATTTACGCCCTGTGCCCACGAAACAAGCTCCTTCGAAATAAAGCTAAAGTCATGACCACATTGATGATCTGTAAGGTACGCAACTGACGAAGTGCCTGAGTCAAGCCTATATCCAAGCGCGGGATCGCTATGAGATATCGCTATCGGCGTCACTTCGACACGCAAACTCTCCAGATGAACCGGCTTCGAAATCTCTAGAAATTGAACCACAGCACCCCTTTTTTTCAGGTCCACCGGGAAAAGGGGAGGAGACATAACTTGAGAGAAGACCTGTTCCAATGGTGCATACTCTGCTGGGCCATAAAGATCCACTTCACAGTCTTTCCGATCCAAGAGGCTCATGAAAGGAAACCCCTGCACATGGTCCCAGTGAAGATGGGAAAGAAATATATGAAATCGTCTCACACCTTTGGCAAGAAGCTCTTCAGATGCGCTTACCGCTCCGCTTCCAACATCCAAAAGAAGCGCCTCACGTTGGGACGCCACCTCGTTGCAGACAGCCACGCATGAAGTATTTCCGCCAAAATACGACATAGCTGAACCAGGTGATGGGAACGACCCGCGAACTCCATAAAACTTAAGTGACAGCATCCTATGTAGAAGTTACTAAAAACAAAATTCGAAATTTCTACGTCCGGTGACTACAGTCACATCGACGCCATCTCTGTGATTTCTCCAATAGAAAGCTTAAGATCATGAGGATTTGTAGCATTTCCTAAGGCATCCTCCAATGAGATCGTGCCTGCCTTGTAAAGATCACGCAGCGACTGGTCGAAGGTCATCATTCCATAGAACGATCCTTCTTTTATGATTTCCCTTATATCGTAAGTTTTCACTGGGTCAACTACACACTGCATGGTACGACCATTGGCAATCATGATCTCAAGAGCTGGGACTCTCGAAGTTCCATCTTTGGTCTTCACTAATCTCTGACATACGATTCCCTTTAAGATTCCCGCTAGAGATATTCTGACTTGTTGTTGGAGATGCGGAGGAAAAAAGTCAACCACTCGAATAATAGTCTCTGCAGCCCCAGTAGTATGAAGGGTCGAAAGTACAAGATGCCCGGTCTCCGCAGCCTGAATGGCAGCGGTCACCGTCTCCAAATCTCGCATCTCTCCTACCAAAATTACGTCAGGATCCTGTCTCATCGCGGCCCGCATCGCTGTTGCATAGTCCTGGGTGTCAAAGCCAATTTCACGTTGGTTGACTATTGACTTTCTATCTTGATGCAAGGTCTCAAGAGGATCTTCAATAGTAACTATATGAGCACTTCGAGTTGAGTTGATATGATTCACCATCGCTGCCAACGTCGACGACTTTCCCGATCCAGTAGGTCCGGTCACAAGGACTAACCCCCTGTGTTCTTCCGAGATTTTCCTGACTGAATCAGGTAATCCCAACTCTTCGATAGTCGGAGGATTGGTGCTAACCGCCCTAAAAACCATCGAAACCGACCCTCGTTGCAAAAATGCATTCACTCGGAAACGACCAAGTCCAGATCTTCTGTAAGCGAAGTCGGCCTCATGGCGACGCACAAATCCAGCCCACATCTCTTCTCCCATGGCATAGCGGGCAATTGACATCGTCTCGTCAGGAGCGACCGGAGCTGCATCTACAGCGACTAGGTCTCCATTTATCCTTATCCTGGGAACAGCCTGTGCTTTCAGATGCAGATCAGACCCCCCACGTTTTAGCAGCTCAGTCAACCAACCATCTAACGTCTCCAATGAGTTCACATATAGGTATCGACAGACTCTTCGTCAAACCTTTAGCAACTCAAGTAGTTGCAAGGGAGCTGGCTGCTCAATGACTCTTATGAAGCACAAAACGTAACGATTTCATCGAATCCATACTGCAGCTGCATATTTAGTGCGACGAGCAATAGCTTCATTGGCGACGCCCATTGTCTTCGCGAGATACAGCTAGCTAATTTCCCATGGGATATCTTGTACCTGTCAGGTAGTTGCCCTCGTCCCAGCTGACAAGGACTATTAGATCAACCTCACAAAAAGCAGACCTCAACTCCGCTACTATCGTCAAAGCTGGACTCACTCCCCAGAACCGTACACGGATTCGTGCCGTTATCTCTATGACATCCTCTTCAACTACGCTGAAAATTCGATGTGAACCCGAAGAGGCAGTTTTACCCCTTCGTCATCCAGATCCTCGACACCGATCAAATTGACATCTTCGAGACCGAGCAGGATCTCGGCAATTCGGCTAGCATTTTGTTCCACAGGGGTTCTCCAGGTTGAGTTGTTTGATTGACTAATCCATTCTGGCAGAACCCCTGTGATCCTCCCAAACTCACCCCTGGCATGTGGTTAGGACTGACTAAATTCCCCACTGAGACCCCAAGATCCAGTTTTGTGATCATCTGCTCTTAGATGTGCTTTCTCCCTTTCATGTGTTTCTTCCTACCAAATCTATACTGGTCGGACTCCTCACATTAGAGGTGGATCAATTCTGGGGGAGCCTTCCAGAGTGGTGACTTGGACTGTCTGAGAACAAAAATACAAAATCCTTTGCACCTTGCTGTGCTTCGTGTATTGTGAAGTGTACAGGGTAATGAGAGGTCTTAGTGGTTACTTTGGGGGTGTACTTGTGAAAATAATTAGAAGTGGTCTTCGGGGGGGGTTGCTTTTGCATCCCTCCTACTCCTGGCAGGAGTTTTAGTTGTAGGTGACTCCGGCAGGAGTACGTTCACACGACAAAGTCGTCCAAATGAATCACTTGTGACGCGCACGTCTTCGGTCGGAAACCTAAACGCAATAGCGACAAGGTCCCTTGGTCATGAAGCAATATTTTCTTTGATATCAGAAGCTACTAAGACTCCAACTACTCAGGTGGTTGCCACAAGTACAGCAACTACGACCACCTTACAGCCGACAAACCTAGAGAATCCCACCTATATCAATCCATATCCAAATCAACCACCTTCAACTGGAAGCTTCTACGTCCAGACTTTGAACAACAGCCAAGCCCAGATAGACGGTGAAAATCATGGCTACTATGCAAACTCCGTTGGAGGATGGGGCGGTATGGTAATCTTGGACTTTGGATGTCAAGTGGGTAGCCAAAGTACCCAACTCGTCAATTTTGAACAGGTACTTTATGCCGATGCTAGTCAAATAGAGACACTTGCAAATTGGTACGCTCTTGGTTTCCGCTATGCAGCTCCACATGATCCACTGGATCTTGTTATCGGAACTAATAATTCCTGTGGCGTTAGCTATACATATGGCTCCGGTTGGGAGCAGTTAGTCGAAACGATTGCCCAACAAGTGCACACAGTCGACGCCAATATTTCAGTGCTTGGTGGATCAGATCTTGAGACGCAGTGGAGTTCGGGGAGTGCTGCATACGCATGGGTGGAAGGCTATGCTGCTGCCGCTGGTAGTTATCAACCTGCGATGGTGGACTATGGTAACATGGCTCCAGGCTATTGGACTACTTCTCAAGAACTGTACGTATCATTTGGTGCCGAACCGTCGGTCGCAGCTCCAGAACTCTACTGTTCTGGCAATATAGGTGACTGGGTGAATGGTCCCTACAGCGCTGATAGTTACTTCAACTTCTTTGGAGTACTCAGTTACAACAACCAACAGAGTAGTGCGGGTTGCAGTCCAAATCAAACTAACAATACCTCATGGAGTCAAGCTGAGTACTACAGCTTCCAACTGCGAGGTGCCTATGTTGCATATCTAACCGACGTCCAGTATGACATATAGGTACTGACGAGCATTCAACATAATAGACAGGAAGGTGATGAAAATGAAGCCCCTAATCAAGTTGACAACGGCGGTCGTATCCACTTCTGTTCTGGTTACTGCTGCCGCATTCGTAACAACTTCCCAACAAAGGGACCAAAGCTCACACAAAGCAAAGTCTCATACGACTCTGATTTCAGATCAGCTTGCAAATGACACCTTGAGCCAATTTCAACAACAACTAACCGTACTTGAGCATCAAACGTTGAGCCAACTACAACTACAACTAACTCCTCAGGAGGAACAGAAAGTTGCTGAACTCAACTCATTAGACCACGAAAACAAGATGCCTCCGAACAAAGCGGCTCTGTTCGAAAAAGACAATGCACTGCAGGTGCTGGAAGTTGATCTCTACAGACAGTTCTGGGCTCTACACCCCTCCGCCCATTCCGCGTACATAGCGGCACAGCAACAGAAGGAGCAACAGGTTCAAGCTCAAAGCAACCAGGAGTTCTACGCTCAACCAAGCGGAATCATCTCTGGACCGCCGAATAGTCCTGCAATGGAGGGATTAAGACAAAGTGTTGATATTGGTGACGAAATGTTTACCATAACCAGCAGCCTTAGCTGTCTATGGAACGGACGAACTGAATACTTCCTAATTTTTGGAGCCTATAACCCAATTGCCTCGAATACCAGCAATGGCTACCCTGCTGATAGCACCCCACAGGCTCGAGTTTATTACGCAAAGAATGAAGGCCCAAATGTGCCATTAGCGACTTCCCAGTATTCACCAACAGAAATATCCTATCCTCCAGCTGGATCTAATCCGCTAAGTGTCGTTGGTGTTGTGGGATCAAATGCTAAGGTTGTGTGGGGTCAGGGAAATGTTGTCTACTTCAACTTTGTAACCAGACAGTTCTCTTTTACTCCTTCGGTGAGTCCTGCTGGTTCATGTTCAAACTGGAGTAACAATCTGCCTCTCAACAAGTATTAGAGTAAGGCCGCTACTGTTAAAGGATAGACGCGTTTCTGCCAGAACTATTGCTGCGTGACATCCACCCTGCCCTTACGGACGAGGCTTGCATAGCCGCTCACGCGGCCCTGGTTGGTTGACGCTTCACTGGTCGCTGTGCTGTGTCTTGTTAGACCTAGCGTGCGGTGTTCCTCCACGTCCTTGAACCGTATGTCATACGGCGGTTGCGATTACATTCTGGACTGCATTGATGTCTGCGTTGGCGGTATGTCCACGCGATATACAACAAAAGATAGCTTGACTCTTGCGATTTGTTTTGTCCGTGTGTCCACACTCAGAGCAACACTGACTGCCGAGTGGTGGGAACGAACTTCACGTTACCTCTTAGGAAGCCTCGATGGTCGAGGTTAGGTCACTGGGCCCGGTATGACTCAACGACCCTGTCACTGATGATCCGGGGGGTGTTGTCGCCAGGCCCAGAGACGCTCTGTAAAAGACTAATAGGGACATGGCCATGGAGTGATCCTCAGGCCTCGTCGTAACGCGGGTGTCTAAATCAGGTGTCTGACTGTGGCCGCAACGAAGGAAAGGATACCCGCTCATGGAATGTCCGTACAACGTCTATTGTGGTCTCGATGTAGGTAAGTTCTCGCACTACGCCGTTGCCATCGGAGTGGACGGGAAAAGCTCGCTGCAAGAATCTGGGAGCTAGCGGCTTCGACAGCAAAGTTGGCACAGTGTTCACAGATCTTGCAATAGAGGCATGACCCTTGTGCGACTGCTCACACACAATATCCTCCAGAAGCCGGAACTTGATATGATCCGTACGGTTTCATTGATCAAAACAGCTCGTTTCACATTTGCTACACGAGCGAAGGCGTACTAGCCATGCAGACTCGCGTCTCACCAAGACACTCTGTCAGCAATGTTGACCCAGTTCATCAACGGACCTGGTGACTTGAAATAAAGTCGTTCGGCTATATATATTCGTTTGAAAATGATTTCTTGATTGCAGATAGCTTGACCCTTGCTCCGATCTTCAGAATTGAGGCTACGTAAATTTTCCCAGCGACTTTACTAAGGAAGTATGTAGTTACTAGCGAGATAGCTAGCGAAACAAGCATAAGGGGAATAGACATCACACCCGACGCCACCATCACCGGGTCTAGGAACGGTGACACACCAGGGACGAAACTCAGAATCTTTATTATGGTAGATGGAGATGACGTTTGGGACATTGCCGTAAGACCAGCAATGTATCCAACTAACATCGGTACCGCGATCGGAAAACTCACAGCTTGTGCGTCTTCGATTCTCGTCACCATTGAACCTGCCGCGCCAAACATCGTACAGTAAAGCGCTCCCCCAACGATGAGCCATAGTGGAGCAAGAACGATGAGGGAGTTCGGAAGAACTTGTAAAGGGCTTGATCCAATTGAGCTGAGTCCAACTATGAGTGCTACTAAAATAAGGCTCGCATGGACTAGCGCAACGAGTCCTACTCCAATGATCTTACCGACAAGTAGTTCTATTGGCCTCACGGCAGAGAGCAAAACTTCTATAACGCGGGTCGACTTCTCCTCAATAACTCCGAGCATTACCCATGCTCCGTACTGTGAAAGAAGAATGTAGGTCAATATCAACTCAAAGATAGAAGCCTTCTGCGTGCTAGGTGCTACCTGTAGCGTAGACCCTACTGCGGCAACTCGGACGTTAGTCGGAGATAGCAAGATCTTTTTTTGAACTGGCGTCAAGTTTGCTTTCTGTAAAGCTTGAAACTTGCCAATATCAACCGACACTTCTTTGGCAAAAATCGCGGCCTGGTCTGTAGAAGAGATAGTTTTAACCAAAAGACCAACTCTTGGCGAATAAGCGACCGATACCCGTCCGCTGGTCAGTTGACTTCTAGCTTGAGATATTGATGGGATTGAGACAAAACGAACCTTGGTGTTGCTTAGCGCTGCGACCTGAGAAAATATTGCTGGGATTTCCTTTGAAACACTGCCAACTAAAGCGATAGTTTCTGGTTTTGGCTTACCGCTTAGAACATGAGGTATAACGACATATCCTAACGCTATCAGCATCGTTATAGCTGTCGCTATCTTGAAGGCTCTAGAGGACGTACGCTGGGAGAACTCCCGCATTGCTATTAGCTTTACCTGGTTCATATCGGTAATTGTCTCGTAATCATGTCTCTAACCGCGTTTCCATATAGGTTTAAGTAGATTTCAATCGAAAGTCGAGTCTTGTGTCACACAGTATCCCCTTCAGCATTGTCCCTGACAATAGCCTCTCTAAATACGCCAGCTAATGATCTTCTTTCGTGATCGTATCGCAGAATTGTTCCACAGGAAAGTCCCAAGTGTAAGAGTTCATCGTCATGTATTTCATCTGAGTTTTTCTTGACGTGTAGTACACCATTTTGTTTGTCTACAATCTCGAACTCTTTGACATCTTTCAGAAACTCTCCCTCTGGATCTTCTCTAACTTGAATGACCAACCGCTCTGATAGCGAAGTCAAGTGTTCGGTAGTATCGTTTAGCACTAGATGCCCTTTGTTTATAATTGCAACAGATTCACACAGGCCTTCGACTACCTCTAACTGATGAGAAGAGAACAACACTATCCGCCCCTGTCGAGCCCGCTCAATCAACAGATCCTTTATTATGTCGATTGACATTGGATCGAGCCCTGAAAAAGGTTCGTCAAGAATGAGGATCTCCGGATCATGGATAAGGGTTGCAGCAACTTGGCATCGTTGTTGATTACCAAGAGATAACGACTCGACTTTGGACTTTCCACCAGGTTGTATGTCCAATATATCGATCATGGCATTCGCTCTTCTTCCCGCTTCTTTGCGATCAATACCGTGTAGTCGAGCAATGTAAACGAGGTGATCAAAGACGCTCATCTTAGGGTAGAGGCCACGTTCCTCAGGTAGATATCCATATCTCACGCTTGAGTTCTCTCTAACATCTATGCCGTCGACGAGAACGTCACCGCGGTCAAGGGCAACTAGATTCAGCACCGCCCTCATCGCCGTGGTTTTTCCAGCACCGTTTGGGCCAAGGAATCCAAAAAGCACGCCACTTGAAACCGAAAATGACAGACTGTCAAGGGCTACCGTATCGCCGTAAGACTTGGTCAAATCCTGGAATTCCAATAGCATTTAAATCATCTTACAGCATATCACAACCGTCGTCGCCAGCAATCTCTAGTACACATCAAGCTTGAGTGTTGCTGGTAACATGACTAACGGTTCAGATCTCTTCGGAGACATAGAGACAGAAATAGTAGAGTAAGGTAAGCCACTGGTTGAGCATCGTCCAATCGTGGTTAAGGTCCCGACCAGGCTATATGGTGACATGTTCCAACCCACCGCCTGGGACCAGCAGCCCCCACGATTGGAGCCAGCCTCCCCAGCGACCACCTCCGTTATGTGGCTAATAACTACTAATAACTAGTAGCAATGGTGGTGAACAGGATATCCCTTGGTATACCAGTCAAGCTCATATGCTTCGAGTATGTTGGGGATTTTGTGTATTAGTTCTTGCGTTATTTGGAGACTGGTGCAATGCTGGACTGAGTTTTCCCGCATACGGCTTACCGACGGTCTTCTGGACATGGTTACGCTCCCTTCGGGTATCGAATTAGTTCCGTGCAAGTAGTACAGGCCCTGGTTGTCAAACCATGCTGATGTCCACTGAACCGCTTGAGCGGCCCGCAGGTTGCGACCCCGCTTCGACTCGGGCATCCATACTCAAACCGGGGGCTTCACTACCAAGGACTCTGCGTCTCCTTGGACCGGACTCACACCGGCTAGCTATCGTGAGCTTGTCGCTCGGATTATGTCATCTGACCTCCTTGTTTGCTGTGATGTGCGTCCGAGCTTCTAGACGCACGTGGATCGAGGTAGCGTATCGACAGGTACTCGACCTAAGACTACTACCGCTCAAATTCACAGATCCGCTAAAGTGGAACTTAGGCGATGGAGCTCGCCCTAACTGCCAAGGTGGCTGATGGCTCCTAACTACGACGACAGTCCTAGCTAGGAGGTCTTATGGCCGAAGCTACAAGCTTGTTCAGAAAAATTAGGTCGAATCTCACCCACTTTGATTGCGGTTCCACTCACCAGAGTCGATCGAGGCCGGTGGCCATAAGGCTTGGTCATTCGACGAACGAGACGTGGAATCGGTCAGAAGGACATCATCAAGAAAATACTGACTTTGGTAATGTTCTTCTGAGACGTTTAGATTTCGAGCACGATATTGCAGTAATATCTCAGAAAGAACC
Organism: Actinomycetes bacterium; assembly: GCA_021785255.1. Classification (GTDB taxonomy): domain Bacteria; phylum Actinomycetota; class Acidimicrobiia; order Acidimicrobiales; family Acidimicrobiaceae; genus Ferrithrix. The sequence continues at coordinate 20,288 of JAJYGA010000009.1, read as the reverse complement.
ACCTGAGAACATACTTGGTATTGGAAGACTCCAGCCGGTCGAAACTATCGTTGAAAACGAAACTAGCCGTGGTATCAAGATGAAACTTCAGATTCGACAGATCCTACATGACTATGTATCAAGGACAGGGCGATCCAAAGACCCCAAAGCAAACCACCCCCAATCAGGTAATGCGCCAAAGTTCAGTGCGTTTGACTCTGTCGTTACGCTTCCTTTCCAAGCTACAAGAAGGGCGCTTGGCATATTGAGCAAAGATGCACCAAGTGATACGTGGCCTGGTTTCAAAGTCAAGAACCAGCCACTGCAAAATACAACACGGTCTACGCTGCCTATAAGGAACGATGACAAGATCATTGACTCAGCAAGCAGGATCTTTCGGGATCAAATCGTTATGGACAAATACGATTTGAAATCACAGATAGCATCACGAGGTACGGTATGAGCCAGTCAGAAAGGGATGTTACTCAAACGGAAACACCATCGCTTGTCAGAAACCTTTCCACCGGCTATGATAGTCCCGTCTCACTCAACAATGAAGTCGCCGATGTCGAGACAACGAAGCCGTCTTCAGCGGCATCAACTCCAGGCCTATTTGGGAGCCTGCTATTCGAACAGTCTTGTGACGCTGAGCATATTGAGGATCAAAATAGTGAGTCCTTTGTATCGGATCTGAATCTCGACATTATAGTAAGTGCAATTGTTGCTGGACAGAGAGATCCTGGCTTCGTTGCAAAGCACTTTTACAATCAACTTCACGATATCCAGGAGGTGTACTCTCGGCAGGAGATTTTTCGTGATCTAGAAGATCAGACGTTGTTGAAAGCGCTCAAGGATTTCGCACAAAACATACTCCAGGTAGACATACATGCCCAACAGATTGAAAAAATGCAAAATCACTACCAGAAAGAGGGTTGGTTTCTTGATGAAGTCGCAATCTATTGCGAAGCTATCTCCGTTCTCTCCGCTCGTCTTAATTCCTGTAATTTAAGGTCAAAGCGGCTTAACGCCTTCCGTAATTACCTTTCCGACTATGTATCCTCCGACGAATTTGTTTGTCTCAACATTGAGACAAACAACCTCAAGAAGATTTTGGCCGATATCAAATACTCCATACGTATCAAGGGTCTTAAAGTCGAAGTGAGGAGATATGAAGGCGAATCTGACTACAGCGCTGAGGTCGATAAAACGTTTGAACGCTTCAAGCAAGGCGCAGTAAAAGACTACCAAATATTTTATCCCGGGCGTCCAGGCATGAACCATGTAGGAACAAGAATCCTTGAACTATTGGCCCGCCTCTTTAGTACCGAATTTTGCGCACTAGACGACTACTGCCTTCAGCACGTTGGATTTTTCGATGAGAACATTCGACGATTTGAGCGAGAACTTCGGTTTTATGTTGCCTATATCGAGTACATTTCACCAATCCGCTTGGCTGGTTTAAGGTTTTGTTATCCGGAAGTCTCTCAAGAGTCAAAGGAAATCTTTGCGAACGATACCTTCGATTTGGCGTTGGCCAACAAGTTGGTATCGACAAGAACTCCGGTTATCAGCAATGATTTTTACTTGAAAGGACTCGAACGGGTCTTGGTTATATCTGGGCCAAATCAAGGGGGTAAGACGACTTTTGCACGGACTTTTGGACAGTTGCATCATTTTGCAAGCATCGGTTGTCCGGTGCCAGGAACCTCCGCTCGTCTTTTTCTATTCGACAAGATATACACCCACTTTGAACAGGAAGAAGATCCCGCCAACATGAACGGCAAGCTCGAAGACGATTTGGTAAGGATCCACGACGTCTTTGAAAAAGCCACGACCAACAGCATTATCATCATGAACGAGATCTTCACATCGACAACTTTGAATGACGCTAGGTGCCTGGGTACCAAGATCATGGAACGAGTTATTGAACTAGATCTTCTATGCGTCTACGTCACATTTATCGACGAAATTGCATCGCTCGGCGAAACTATTGTAAGCATGAAGAGCACCATTGTTCCGGAAAATCCATCAGAGCGAACCTACAAAGTTGTGCGAGGTCCCGCAGATGGTTTGGCTTATGCTCTGGCAATTGCTGAAAAGTATCACCTTACTTACGATCTCATGAGAAAAAGGATCATATCGTGAAAGCTCACTTGCTCTACGCCCAGCACGACTTCGACTTCGACGGTGAACTTCCTCCCAACTCCCAAGACCTGATCCAAGATCTAGGACTGTCGACGTTATTCGAATCGATGGCTCAAGGAGATAAATTCATCCTTGATGTGTCCAAGAGAGTAATGCTCACGAGCCTAACGGATTCGGAAGAAATCACCTATCGCCAACATATCCTTGCTGACTGTATTGCCTACCCTGAGATGGCAAGAAGGTTATATGAAATAACCGTTACGTCGGTTCGTGCTAAGAAAGGACTATGGGGACATAGATCATCGCACTTTCCATCTTCGATCTTAAGCGGCGCCGTGAGAGAACTCGAGATGTTTGTAGGTTTGCTTAAACAGTTGAGAGTACTGGCCGATGGTTTTGTCGGCCAAGTCCATTCCGACGGCTTTGTGACGCTCTTTCGAAGTCTTCAGACTGATTTGGACGACGAGTACTTCGCCACAATCGACCGTCATCTAAAACGTCTGCGTTTTCAAGATGGTGTCCTCATGAGCGCCGAACTATATAAAGACAACTCCGGGACCAACTACATACTTCGCTCACCTCTGGACATTAAGTTGGGTTGGAAAGAACGTATTGGAATTGGACCGCGATCGTCATACACATTCGCGATACCCTCACGTGACGAAGCAGGTGCTAACGCTTTATCAGATCTAGTCAATCGCGGACTCAATACTGTAGCGAACGCAACGGCTCAGTCCGCGGATCACATCGAGAGCTACTTTTCCATGTTGCGCTCCGAATTAGGATTTTACATTGGATGTCTCAATTTGAAAGAACAACTCCAAGAGATGAATCAGCCCACGTGTTTCCCTGTCCCAATAGCGTGGAACAACGTTGAGCTTACATTTACTGAACTCCGCGATGCCTCCCTGGCGCTGCGGGCGCAGGGTCCTATAGTTGGTAACGATATTGATGCTGCTGGAAATATGCTCATACTCATAACCGGCGCCAACTCTGGCGGTAAATCAACCTTCCTGCGAAGCGTGGGATTGGCACAACTGATGATGCAGTGCGGCATGTTTGTCACGGCCGAATCATACCGGGCAAACGTATCTACTGGAATCTTCACACACTTCATTCGAGAAGAAGATGCATCTATGAGAAGTGGAAGGCTTGACGAGGAACTACTCCGGATGAGCACTATCACCGATCAGCTCACGTCCCACTCCATAGTGTTCTTCAACGAGTCGTTTGCGGCGACCAACGAGCGAGAGGGGTCTGAGATTGCTCGTCAAATCGTTCGAGCACTCCTAGATGCCCACGTCAAGGTACTCTTTGTCACGCATCAATTCGACTTTGCAGAGAGTTTTTGTAATAGACAAAATGGCAATGTCGCTCTCTTCCTCAGGGCCGAACGAGACGCGGACGGACATCGGAATTTCAGGTTAGTCAAACGCGAGCCACTTCCAACAAGCTACGGCGAAGATCTGTACAATAAGGTATTTCTTAGCTCTTCTAATCCCAACTAGCGCTTCTAGGAGAGCCAGATAAATCCATAGACGAGGTGGTCGTGACTTACAAAGCACTACGAGCAGCGCTCTCAAAACCCATCGTTACAAATCAGTGTTAGAGCTAGACGGGCCAGATAGCCCCACCGTAAGGTCTACGTCGAGGCGGCATGAACTCCCTCTTGTAAACCATTACTTTTCGGCGAAAGTAACACACCTCGACACCGTCTTGATTGAAACCCTTGGTCTCAACTTTAACGATGCCTCGATCTTTTTTCGATCTTGACTCAACGACTTCGATGACACGCGTCTCAGCATAGATAGTATCCCCATGGAACACGGGGTTCTTGTGAACAAGTGACTCCACTTCGAGGTTAGCGATTGCAGATCCCGAGATATCCGGAACACTCATTCCGAGGACCAATGAATAAACCAGATTTCCTACAACAACATTTTTCCCTTGCACACTTTCATGCTCCGCATAGTAAGCGTTCGTATGCAGGGGGTGGTGGTTCATCGTTATCATACAGAAAAGATGGTCATCATACTCTGTTATCGTCTTGCCAGGCCAATGCTTGTAAACATCGCCGACAATGAAGTCCTCCAACGGACGACCAAACGGTCTCTCGTAAGTCGTCATAACAGTCCTTTAAACTTGGCCCTCTTCGGCCATTCGAGTTGAGAACGAGGCCTCCCATCCCGCGTTCAATTCACCATCTACGCTAAGTCGCCACGTGTATCTACCACCAGGAGGCAGAGGCAGGGGACCAAGGTTAACGGCTATGTTAACAGGGATATCCGCTCCCAAGGGGACGCCTTGGGGTGTACCTACTTGAAAGTCGCCACGCACCTCCACCGGTTGAGGGCCTTCAGGCGTATCAAACACTACTGCACTTCCGTCCTGGTCCACCAAAAATAGCTCCCAATGATGCATATCTTGAGTCTCACCCCAGGCTACATCAAGTTTCAAGGCTATTGCCATTGGAGCCAAACCGGGACCCGTAAGGGACCACCCTCCACCTAAGACGAATAATTTACCTTCAGCCACTAAGGCTGAATCACATAGAAGTATGGTTGCTTTCACAATCCTCCAAGCTAGCGTACATCTGTGATGTTAACTGACCTTTATGAATTAAGAGACGATGTTTATCGTAGACCACTTATCACCGCATTACAACGCATTGGGCTTGGTCCGGGATGGAAAGTTGCTGATATTGGAGCGGGAAACGGAGATGTATCAGTGGCTCTCGCCACTCAAGTGGGCAGAACAGGACGTGTGTATGCAGTAGACATTGATCCTTTGAGACGTAACGAAATTGCCTCCAAGGCGAGCCTCTTCTCACAGGTGCTTGCTGTGACTCAAGCCGTTGAAGAGCTTGGTCTCCCAGAAAAAGTAGATCTTGTTTTCGCTCGTTTTCTGCTCCTAGGTGTACAGTCTCCAGCAGTGGCGGTATCCAAAATGTTAGGTGCCGTAAAAGGTGGGGGCTGGATCGTAATTCAAGAACCTATAACGTCGGCAGGTCGCATCGACGAAAACCCCTTGAGTGCTGATACCTCGGCCATCAAGTGGCCAGACATTGGAATATTGGTGCCTAAGCTCCTCGCTGACGCTGGCGTTGAATTAAAGGACATGTGGGCGGAGGCTCCAGTGGGCTTTAAGTCGGGACCAGAGGTGGACTACCTCTTTCACATGACAGAGCATCCCCTCCCTCAAGAAGCAACCGTTGTGCTTCCTCCACTTGTAACCGTCGTTGGAAAACTCAAGTAGCACGAATGATCACATCCTGAAAGTAGCAACTTTGACGGCTATGTTAAACTGGCATGATGGAAAGTTCAAACATCACAGAACTTGAAACATCGGTCGCGTTCTGTACTTCTTTTGTCAATAGATCAATCGAAAATTTTAGGAGAAATCTCTCCTTGGACGATGATCAAGCGATAGCATACGATCTTGCGCACCTCGCTTCCGCAGTCCAAGCCGCTCGTAGCGCTCTCAACTACGCACGAAAAGGGGAGTTACAGCTAAAATTGGCACAGGCGTACGTGGCAGACGTCGTGCATCAAATCGTCTCAAACTCCCTTGGTCGAGACTACTGCTTTCCCCTCAACTCCTCAGAACGCGAAGACTTCATACGCTTTTTCACCAAATACCGGGAGCCGAACTTCGTGGCTTCTCTAGCTGACACTCCTGGGGATAGAGGACTTGAAGGAGAGTTTGAACTACTTCAAGACGCCTTCCGCCGATTTGCAACAGAAAAACTTATGCCAGTGGCCGATGAAGTCCACCGCGGGAATCTTGATGTTCCAGAGGAGGTCATATCCGATCTCGGAGAGATGGGGGCATTCGGACTGTCGATTCCACAGGAGTACGGAGGGTTCGCCGCTGGAGGAGGGAACGACTATCTAGCAATGGTAATCGCTACTGAAGAACTCTCTCGAGGATCTCTTGGAATAGGAGGGTCACTAATAACTCGACCGGAGATCCTTGCTCGCGCACTACTAAAAGGTGGAACCGAGGAGCAAAAAAGAAGCTGGTTACCTAAACTCGCTTCCGGCAGGCTTATGAGTGCTGTCGCGGTGACCGAGCCAGACTTCGGTTCGGACGTCGCCAACATTCAAACGACAGCAACAAGAGATGGTGACGGTTGGACAATAAACGGAGTCAAGACTTGGTGCACGTTCGCTGGAAGGGCGGATGTTCTCATGCTGCTCGCTCGCACAGATCCGGATCGGACAAAGTCTTACAGAGGTCTCTCCCTTTTCATAATCGACAAGGAAAGATCATCAGGGCATGAGTTTCTTCTCGAAAAGACTCATCCCTCAGGAAGAGGAGCTAGGGGAAGAATCGAAGGTCGCGCAATCGATACAATTGGGTACCGAGGAATGCACTCATTTGAGGTCTCCATTCAAAACTGGTGGGTACCGAATGAGAATCTTGTCGGAGGAGACAACGGCTTAGGCAAGGGATTCTACTTCCAGATGGAAGGATTCGAAAACGGAAGAATCCAAACGGCTGCTCGGGCCGTCGGGGTCATGCAGGCAGCGTATGAACAAGCTCTAAAGTATGCCAACCAGAGATCAGTCTTTGGACGACACATCGTTGATTACCAACTAACAAAAGTCAAGCTCGGGAAAATGGCAGCACATATACAAGCTGCAAGACAATTCTCTTACGATGTTGCATCCATGATGGCAAAAGGTGAAGGTGTTCTTGAGGCCTCGATGGTCAAGGCTTACGTCTGCAAAGCTGCCGAGTGGGTGACCAGGGAGGCAATGCAGATCCATGGCGGAATGGGTTATGCAGAAGAGTACACAGTCAGCAGGCTCTTTGTCGATGCTCGAGTACTGTCGATCTTTGAAGGAGCAGACGAAACATTAGCCCTAAAGGTGATTGCAAAAAGATTGCTGGAGTCAAATTAGCTCGATAGAGATGTGAAAGGATCAAAACTTTTAGTTGCTCACTAAGCCATAAGTATCTAGGTGCCGATAGTCTAAATGAAGTGCCTTGAAGGGCTAGACAAGACGCGAGGAAATATGCGCAGAACCTTGGGTAGTTTAATTTTGACCATTGGCCTCTTATTTGGATGGGGAGCCACCTTCATACATCTCACTCAGCTATCATTTCTTGAGCCTGGACGACTCGGGCAGGCAACCACTCAACTAGTTAAGAATACATCTGTGCGTTCCGCCATGGCGGGAGCATTAGGTACCGCCCTACTTCCTCTTTTTGGCGGAAACGCAGCCATTAGTGAAGCACAGCTGGATCAGATCATAACCAAAGCGTTGGCGAATCCACAGGTGGACGCAGAGTTTCAAAACGCAATGAACACGGCACAAGGCCATCTGACTGGCGCTAACACAGGTCCGATCGTACTGGGTGGTCCCGCATTTTCACAGGATGTCGCCTCTCAAATAGCACCCTATTCTACCCAAGTCGCTCAAACCATTGCTCAGCAGGGATTAGCCATTAAGATTCCTGGATCGGCTCTTCCTAATTTAGGAACCTACGCAAAACAAGCCAACAAACTGGAAAAACTCTTTATAGCTATTGCCGCACTAATGCTCATACTTTCCCTCGTAATTCATCCCAGCCCCGGAGCGGTGCTTCGGAAAGTGGGATTTTGGCTTATTGGTACATCGATAATTGACGCCATATTGTTTTGGTTCATACCCACATACATACTTCCTCAAGTAGCCTTCAGTTGGGCCCAAATTACAGCCGCAGTCCTAAAGGCAACAGGCGGACCAGCAACAACGTTTTTAGTAGCGATGCTGGCTGCAGGTGCTATCGTTCTCGTACTCGGTGAAGGTGTCAAAAAATTAGCCTAAGGATCGTCACATAGATACTTGACATGTGCAAAACAGAACAAGACCAATAAAAGAAAAAAGACGCTTCTCAAAAAGATAATGACAGCATCGGCAAGAACACCCGATACTCGTGCCGTTTCACCTGTCAAGGATCAAGCCATGCTCTTAGCTGTCACTTTGCTGGCAACGTACGAGTCAGGAGATACTCATAACAGTAACAGGGATGCACATATTTCTACTTCGTGTCGAACTTTCGGAATTCTTCGCGCAGGACAGTGACAAGTGCGATACGTTCGCGCATACGTAATCACCATATGCCTTAGTTGCGACAATGATCAACGGAACTCTGCAGCACTTGCATGTATGCATGTACTGCAAACCACAGTGACATGATGGCACTCACAACAATTTCTCTCCGCGAAACTCGGTTATGTGCCACCTAAAGTTGTGCACAATAGTCGCCATATCCTTGGATTTCTCCAATCTTTTGGCAAGAATACAGATATGTCATTTACTTTTACATTTGAACTCTATTGGAGTTGTGATGGTTCCTCGGCGTGACTACGTACGAGTCAAACTAATCCGTTCTGGTCGATTCTCCTCTTCGTTTACCGCCAGTTTTCGCGGATCCGCTAATTGGTGAACATGACTTCTGGACGATGGTGTTCCCTTTGCTCCAGTAAATCCAGCAAGGTGTGACAGCACTTATTTTTCGTCATCAGAACACACCTTTCCGCCAGATAGTACCGATAACAAAGCGACAACACTAACCGTTGGAACTTCTCTTTAGACCAGCTCGTTCTCCCCTTGAGACAAACTTCATAGCCATCTTTCTGCTTGCTTCATCGATCATTTCATCGCCAAACATAACAGCTCCTTTTCCTTCGGAACTGGTTGCAGCTTTATATGCATCAAGTATGTTCCAAGCCTTATCGAAAAGCTCCTGAGTCGGTGAGTACATAGAATTGATAACCGTAACTTGATCAGGAGTCAGGGCCCACTTTCCATCATAGCCCAATGTGGAAGTACGCTTACAGTAATCCACAAGACCCTCAGGATCTCTCACTTTTAGATAAGGTCCATCTATTACCTGCAATCCATTGGCTCTACCTGCCATAAGAATCTTTGAGAAGACGTAGTGAAAGTGATCACCTGGATAATCATCTATCTGGATTCCGCCCGTTAGCACTGGCATCTCCATTGAGGCCGCGAAATCGGCTGGGCCAAAAATGACTGTCTCTAAGCGTGCAGACGCCGCGCAAATGCTCTCGACTTCAATGAGCCCTTTCGTCGTTTCAATTTGAGCTTCTATTCCTATATGTCCGACTGGAAGTCCAACATTTTTTTCAACCTGAGTCAACAGAAGATCCAGGGCCACAATCTCAGAAGCACTCTGTACCTTTGGCAGCATCACCTCGTCGAGACGGGCACCGCTTTCGCCAACAACCTCGATAACATCTTGATAGGTCCAAGGAGTATCCCACGCATTGATTCGCACACAAAGAACTCTGTCATCCCAGTCAAGATCTCTAATGGCTTGCACTACCTTTTTACGTGCGGCCACCTTCTCCGCTGGTGCAACCGAATCCTCTAAATCCAAAAATGACATATCAGCTGGAACTGAGGTCGCCTTCTGCAAAAATCGCTCACTTGACCCGGGAGATGAAAGACATGAACGTCTTGGAAGATTACGAGATCGCTGGGACATATGCAACTCTACTTTCTCACTAATGAGTACTAGATCGTTAACCGCTTCTTAAAAAGGATGGCTACCGGCAAGAAGCGGGGCTCACAAAATTCATTTTCTTAGGTCAAATGTTCCTTGAGGAACTCTATCGTACGATCCCAAGCTTGCATCGCCGAGGAAGCGTCATAGACTTCAGGCCTGACATCATTAAAAAACGCGTGATCAGTTCCTGGATAGATATAAAACTCAACTGACTTTCCCAGGTTCTTCAACTTCTCTTCTAGCTCTCTAACCACGGCTGGAGAGGCAAAATTATCCTTTTCAGCGTAATGGCCCTGAATAGCAGCCTCAATCTTTGAATAGTCAGGCGAGGCATCCGGCCAAGGAATAACTCCATAAAATGGCACTAGGGCTTTGACTCTTGGATTCTTGGCAGCAAGTACATAAGCCAAACCCCCTCCCATGCAGAATCCTATGACTCCAACTTTGTCACTTCCACTGCGCCTTACCAGCTCTTCAACCGCTCCAGACATGTCCTGTGATGCTTCATCCATACGAAGTGCCATCATGTCTTTTGCTGCTTCGTCCGGTTCCGTAGAAACCTTACCCTTGTAAAGATCTGGAGCAAGGGCATAGAAACCAGCTGCAGCAAGCCGATCACAAACGTCTTTGATGTGATCAACAAGTCCCCACCATTCCTGTATTACCACAACTCCTGGTCCTTCACCGGACAATGGCGAAGCTAAATAACCTGGCGTAAAAGATCCATTAGTTCTGAACTCGATCATTTCTCCCATGACACGATCTTACCATCTACGAGCCTTGCTGCACATATCAGTAGACGCCTCCCAACTTAGAGTGGTCCCAGCTAACTATCTTTGACGGAATCAAGCAAAAACCCACTCTCTTGGGTACACTTGCCAAAAAAGCTTCCTGCGCAGCTTCGTTTTTGCTGTCGCCTATATAGCGGTGATATAAGGTCTCGCCAATCAGCATAACCTCTTTACTATCTTCCACCATTTCACAGTTGCCAGTGATTTCAACTCCCTTTAGGTTGGCATACTCTTCGCCACTTTCAACCAGGATAGTGGCACGAGAGTCACGGCGAAGATTGACCGCCTTTTGAGACTTCGAAAACGTCCAAAACGTCACAAGACCGTCTCTCAAACAAAACCACATTGCAACCAAATGTGGCGCTCCTGCTGGTGAGATAGTCGCTAACGCCATGGTTTTCGAGTTACACAAAAACTCTTGGATCTCAAACTCTGACATCGCTATTTGATCTCGCCGCAATGGCACAACAACCTCCAACACATCTCGTAACTAACTGCGTCTATCACGGTAGCTACTGAAGCAAAGTCACAGATAGTCAGCTTTATCGCAATATTCCACCTTTAGTCATAGCCATTACATCCAGTGCCTTATCTATCTCCTCCACGCTGAGTAGATGTTCTTCAAGAACTAAGGATCTCAGATCCTTGCCTTCAGCCAATGAACGCTTTACTAGTCGGGCCACCGTTTCGTATCCAAGGTAAGGATTTAGCGATGTTGCAATAGAGGGAGACGAGAGTGCATAGGTCCGACAGCGATCGACGTCTGCCTCGATACCCAAGATACACTTGGAAGCGAGCGTAGAAGATACTGAGGACAAAAGGGTAATAGACTCAATTAGAGCCAACGCTATAACCGGCAACATCACGTTGAGTTCAAGCGTGCCAGCAGCTCCACCAAAACTAACGGTCGCATCATCTCCAATTACACGAGCGACGACTTGACAAACTGCTTCTGGGAGTACAGGATTCACCTTTCCTGGCATAATAGAAGAACCTGGCTGAAGGTCCGGAAGGTGTATTTCCCTAAGTCCACACATTGGGCCTGAGGACATAAGGCGAAGATCGTTTGCCAATTTGTAAAGGGAAATAGCAACGGTCTTAAGCGCGCCAGAGAGTTCGACCAAAGCGTCCCGAGCTCCCTGAGCCTCGAAGTGGTTTTTCGCTTCTCGAATAGGAAGACCGGTCTTTTGTGCGATTCCCTCCACCACCAGTTCTGCAAAGTGCGGTGGCGCATTCAAGCCGGTACCCACCGCAGTACCCCCTAATGGAACCTCAGAAACCCTGGGCAGGACAGAGAGGATCCGCTCTATGCCCAGACCAATAGCCGCTGCATAACCAGAAAACTCCTGACCAAGAGTGATGGGTGTGGCATCCATCAAGTGGGTGCGTCCTGCCTTTACGACGCTTGCGAACTCTTCTGCCTTTTGTTGGAGGGCTGACCTCAACTCCTCTAGCGCGGGCAAAAGCCCTTTTCGCGCCTCCCGCGCTGCCGCGATATGAATAGCCGTAGGAAATACGTCATTTGAAGACTGAGATGCATTCACATGATCGTTCGGTGATACATCTCGTCCAAGGGTTTTACTAGCCAGATGTGCAATCACCTCATTCATGTTCATGTTCGAAGAAGTTCCCGATCCGGTCTGAAACACATCGATTGGGAAATGCTCGTCAAAACGTCCTTCAGACACCTGATTGGCTGCCAAATAAATAGCCTCAGCCATGTCTTGAGCAATGACTCCCAATGTTTGATTAGCCTTAGCGGCCTCGGCTTTGATAGCAGCAAGTGCCCAGATCATCGGTCTAGAGAGTTTTAGGTTCGAGATGGGAAAGTTATCAACAGCACGTTGTGTTTGGGCTCCCCATAGCGCGTCGAGGGGAACATCCACTACTCCCATAGAGTCATGTTCTTGTCGGAACTGCGTGCCCGAAGCGGGCTTACTTCCAAATGTATCATTCATCAAGTCCAAAACTAGCTGAATTCTTTCATACATAGTGCTCGTGTCGAACAGCCTTTACAAGTTGTGCACGATTTTCGGGAGATCCAGGGTATGCGTAACTTAAAAGTAAATTACCTAGTGTACCTCTCGCACACTAGGTAGTTTACTTTAGAGTCCAGACCTACCAATTACGGATCAAAGCCCAACTAGGCCTTACTCCAGGTTAAGACCTGCCAAGTTTGGAGCGGTTTTGTTAGAGGACTTGACTACGAATCCAAATTTAACTGAAGATCCTGGTGCAATAACGGTATTCCATGATGCCGGAGTCACAACATAATCACCATTGGCAAAAGAGACGCTGCCATCCCAAAGATCAGCTACTCGTGCTCCATTTAGAGAGAAGTCAACCTTCCATCCATATACCTTGTTTGAAGACTTATTGGCAATTGTTACATAGTCGCTATATCCGCCCCACCAGGTGCGATTTCGAGATAGCGAAATCTGAAGTACGTTAGACAACGATCCAGAACTCACTCGAGTCGTGGTGGTTGACGCTTGAGTGGTGGTCGTTGACGGTTGAGTCGTCGTGGTCGTTGACGGTTGAGTGGTGGTCGTTGACGGTTGAGTCGTCGTGGTCGTTGACGCTTGAGTCGTGGTGGTTGACGGTTGAGTGGTGGTCGTTGACGGTTGAGTCGTCGTGGTCGTTGACGCTTGAGTCGTGGTGGTTGACGGAGGCGGCGCTGATGCCGTTGATCCCATGAGCAGTGATGCGAATTCATAGGGTGTTTGTATGACACCTGAACAGGTATTGGAGTTCACGTCAGCACCCCCGGAACACTCGAAATCTCTCTCCGCCGACCAATAGGAGAGTCTTCCCATACCTTGCGAAACAGCAAAGTCATATACTTGAGAGGCATTCTGAGGCGTAAAAATCTCACCGCTTAGGTCATTTTGCCCAATCATTGGGGTTAGTCCTACCATTGACCAAAGTTGTGAAGCTGTTTTTTGCGGCCAAATCTTGGCCAGCTGTGCCTCAGTTGCCTGAGCAGCCTGGATAGCCCAATTACCCATCTGGTTCTGTGGATTAGAAAGCCCGTAATCCATTGCCATAACGTTCACAACGGACACATTCACACCGTTTGCTGCGGCGTTGTTCAGCAGATATTGCGAGTTCGACAAGAGACCCCACGGCATAACTGGCAACGTGTAAGAGACAGTCACAGTGTGACCAAGCGCGGCCTCATTCTTTTGTAACAGTGCAAGTGCTTGATTACGCATTTGGATCGAGGCTTGACTGTTCAACGCCGTTCCTTCAATATCAAAGTCCAAGTTGTAGACGTGATAGTGGTCAACTACGTACTGGTACTGCTGCTCAAGCGCTTGTGCTGAGGGACAAACAAGCGCCATCTCTTTATTGGCCTCTCCTCCGAAAGAGATTATTGGAGAGCCTCCCATGTTCTGAAATTCACTGATGTTGCTAGCAAAACTGCCGCTGTTCTTTCCAACTGGAAAGTAATTACCCCAAGAGGGGGCGCACGTGCCTTTACTTGAGACTATGAAGGCCAACGTCAGGCTGCGAAGTCCGGAGTTCGTTGCAATCTGTGACAAACTCCGTAGCGGCCACAAGGTCATATCCACGTATGGCGCCACCTGAACGGAAGCCGAAGTCAGGTTAGAATTTGCTAATGGGGCTGAGACATGTAGTCCAAAGGTACCGACGCCCAACGCCGCTGACACACCTAGGACTACACCTTTTCTCTTGAGACCTTTTATGCGGGAATGAAAGTAAGTCATGGCGTTTCTTCGACGTAAGCGAAAAAATCCTTGAGCCTTTCAAGTAAAATATTTCACTATACGTGGCAGTTTTACTGTTAGAAAGACAAACTAACTTTCGCAATTTTTGACATAATACCTGGTCGTGTATGACACCAACAAAACATAAAGACAAAATAGAACTTCACTTACAGTAATAATCTAAATCCCTTCGACTAAGTGGCCGAAAGAAAGGCGTGGAGACAATCTCGAACCAAGCTTTAGCCAAGCGCACCTCATACCATCACCAACGGGCTCATGCTGCAAGGTAAAGTGAAGATTGCAACGAGCACCTTCGCTCTGTTGCTTTTGACGCTATTTAGTTCCCTAACGAGTTTCAATAATGGTCTAAACCTCACAAGTACGAGCAAGAACTCAACCTTGGTAGACTCACAGCTTCAAAGTGCTCAGTCACAAGCGATTCAGATAACAGCAACTATCAAATCTTTGAATACTCGTATCTCGCAACTGTCCGAAAGTTACGACTTCAATCAAGTAAAGCTTGTCCAACTCAGAGAAAACCGTCAGGCTCTCCAGTCCAGAGTTGCGTCCACTAAAAAAAGGGTCAGAAGCATCCAAAAACAGCTTGCCCAAGAAGCAATAACTGCCTTTACACAGAGTGGCTCCTCTACGTTACTACTTAATTTGCTCAGTGGAAGCACTACCGAGTTGGTCGTCGGTGAAGCCTACCTCAAAAATGCTACCCAAGCACAAAATGCGCTTCAAAATGCGCTCACGGCTGACAACAGAGCTCTTTCAAGGGAGTCTCAACAGTTACGCGGGGTGGAACAAAAGACGATCGCTACCTTGTCCAATCTCAACCAGCTCAAACAGCAGGCAAACAGCGATCTAACAGCTGAACAAAACCAGCTTTCCCAAGTAAATGCAACGGTTCAAGCATTGGTACTCAAAGATCAACAGGCAGCTCAACAAGCTCAACTTGCGCTCGCCCAAAAACTGAGTCAAAAACTCGCTAACACCCAAGCCAGCTCACCGCCCGTCATCCAAACATCCCCTCCCCCTGCTGCGCCAACCACCACGACAAGCACGACGTCTGCCGTACCTTCAACAACGGAACCTATACCTTCGACCACGACGTCAGAAACGCCGACTACACTTGCTTACCCTCCACCAAACACCACCAACTCCAGCGCTTTACCGCAAAGTACGTTGAATCAAGTAGTACAAGTGGCAGAGGCACAGATCGGTAAGGCGTACTCCTTCGGTGCCGCAGGTCCGGACTCCTTTGACTGCTCAGGTCTCGTTACCTACTCCTACGCAAAGCTCGGTATCTCCCTGCCTCACAATGCTTTGTTACAATACGACGCAACCACACGGATCTCATTCAGCCAACTTGTTCCTGGAGATCTGGTCTTTTACGAACCTAACACTAACTACATTGAACATGTAGCCATCTATATAGGAAACAACCAAGTCGTCGAGGCGGACAACTATGGAATCCCAGTCGAGATCGATCCCATCACGTTCGTTGGGATGCCAGTCGCTTATGGACAAGTTCCAGCATCATCTTGAGCGACAACTGCCATCGGTACGACAAAGTTTCAAACAAATAGTATTTTATTGATTACATTCAATCTACTCCTTCGAAAGAGGTTCACGTGGCCGCAGTGGAGATGCAAGCTGTACTATCCAATGGAGATGGAACGCTAAGAATATCAAGAACGCTCAGACCAACTCCAAAGGGAACCGAAGTACTGGTCAAGGTAAGGTCTTCGGGACTCAATGGAGCGGATCTCCTGCAAGTTCGAGGGTTATATCCGCCTCCTCCAGGGTGGCCCGAAGATATACCAGGACTCGAATTCGCTGGTGAAGTCGTTGCTTTGGGAGAACAAGCAAGCAATACTCTCCTCGGGAAAGCAGTAATGGGAATCGTAGGCGGAGGCGCACAAAGTGAGTTCGTATGCATCGAACAATCTAACTTGGTTCCAGTTCCAAAAGGCGTGGAGCTCAAGGCAGCTGGCGGAATCCCCGAAACCTTTTTTACCGCATATGACGCTCTTTTCCTTCAAGGTGGACTCACCCTTGGTGATCGAGTATGCATCCACGGTGGAGCTGGCGGTGTCGGTACCTCTGCAATTCAGCTAGCCCGTTCAGCAGGAGCTGAGGTGTTTTGCACAGTCCGAAATGAGGACATGCACAAAAAGGTACAAGATCTCGGCTGTATAACCCTATCTGAAGAGGAGTTCCCTGGCTCTGGGCCCTATGACATCATATTAGAGCTTGTCGGCGCTAAACACCTCCGTAGCAATCTCCAGGAGTTGCAGCAGCTTGGGCGCATCGTTGTTATTGGAGTGGGAGCTGGTGCCACCTCCGACATAGATCTTCGCACACTTATGGCGAAAAGAGCGTGCATTCGCGGGTCGACGCTGCGAAGTCGCCATACCGCCGAAAAAACGATCCTAGCACGAGAATTCATGAGACACCTCAATCCACTGTTCGCATCGGGAACCATTAAACCCATAGTTGACCGATACTACAGTTACAAAGAGGCAAGCGAAGCCTACGATACATTCAAAAAGGGGGGGAAGTTCGGAAAGATCATCCTAACTTGGCCGACATAACGCTGTTCAGAGTATCGACCAGCCGCCGTCTACTACAAGAGTTTGTCCCGTGACATAACTTGAGGCTTTAGAAGACAAAAAGATAAATGCTCCATCAAGTTCCCCTTGTCTGCCCGGCCTCGCCAACGGTGTTCGTTGAGCTATCCATCTTTGAGCGCCTTCGTCACTAAACATACCCTCCGTCATTTCAGAGAGAAACCATCCAGGCGCTACTGCGTTGACTCTTATCCCATATTTTGCCCACTGCAGTGCTAACTCCCGAGTCAGGCTTACTACCCCGCCCTTGGAAGATGCATAACTCGCTAGTGGAACCTGACCCGAGCCCACAAGACCGAAAATAGAGGCCACGTTCACGACAACACCGTGAAGTTCAGCATCGATCAATCTACGAGCGAATCTTCTTGCCATCGCAAACACTGACACTAGGTTCAATTCAACTACAGACCTGTACGCGTCATCACTCTCTTCTAGAGCGCTCTGCACAACGGCTACACCAGCATTATTTATCAAACCGGTGATCGCTCCAACCTCTTGGTCGCAAAATCTCCAAAGATTATCTATCTCTTCAGGACGAGAAAGATCACAGGCACAGTACGTTGCATTTGGAAGTTCTTTTGCCAGCTGTTCAAGACGTTCTTTACGTCGGGCTGTCAAAACTAAGCTAGCTCCCTGCCGAGAAAGCGCCCGCGCAACTTCCACTCCAAGACCCGAGGAAGCTCCAGTAACCAAGAAAGTTTCTGAAGATAAGGAGAACAGATTTTCCTCAATGTCAGTCATCAAAGCACCTCGTAATCCAATCTCTCCAATACTGCAACAAAAGGTAGCATGAGTTCAAGCCAGGGCTACCAGTTAATACCAACAGCTCGAGCACTTGCACTCCATAACCCAAAGACTAGCAAAACGGATAGTTCCAGCACCTTGAATGCTCAAAAGATAGAGACCAAATCACCAAAGCCAAGCACAACATGCAGTGGCTTCGAAAGAATTTTTGATTATTTCGAAATGCTAGCGTATCGATAGCCCGGAATATTCAGGGTGTTCCATGTTCTCCGTATCGCGAAAGCGCCAAACATATAAACGTGGCTGAATGAGCGTCTCAACGTTCTCAGCTATCACCACCGGGTACTCTGTATATAATGAGGAGACTTATATGATGAAGGGACAATAATACATGAAACCCATTCCTGTGTCGTTCCACATCGGACCCCTCTTGGTACACACCTACGGAATCGGATTAGCTATCACGTTTTGGTTTGGTTACTCGTACTTGCTGCGGCGCCTTAAAAAACACGACATTGATACAACCTGGCTAACTTCAGGATTTATCTGGATTATTGCATCGGCAATAATTGGTGCCCGAATCGTGCATGTCGTAGCTAATATTTCCTTTTATATACATGACCCTATCCAGATCCCCTTGATTTGGCATGGTGGACTTTCCTCTTTTGGCGGGATTGGTGGTGGCTTGGCAGCTGCGATCTTTTTCATTCGCCGGTCGACAAGTGAGATATCTGTTCTGCGTACCGCAGACATAGCGGCACCGGTTCTAATGGCCTCCTGGTCAATGGGCCGACTGCTGGGACCACAACTTATGTACCAAGGTGGAGGTCATCTCACCAATGCGTGGTATGGACTTCAGTACGCGGGTCAGTCAGGCTATCGCATTCCGGTTCCAATATTTCAATCGATGGAAGACTTCACAGTATTTTTGATACTTCTGCGTTTGGAAAAGGTCTTTAAAATTCGTGGCTACCCGACGGGGTCCTTGGTTTTTTCAGGTATTGCACTTTGGTCCATAGAGCGGTTCTTCGACGAATATTTATGGTTAGCAACGCCCAGCTTATGGGACGCTGTTGAGGTGTTTTCTATAATACTTTTAGTAACCTCTTCGGCAACTTTTATTGCGTTGCAAAGAAAGAATCTTCCCAACAAGGTGACACCGATCGGCAGCACAGACGGCACCGCACGATATCACTAGCATGGAGGCTAGAGACAAGACTCTTGATTATCTTGAACATTGGAGCATATCATAGAATCCACAGCCTTAAACACCGACCTATATGAATTCACCATGTTGGACGCAGCGCTGCTGTCTTCAGTTGCATCCCAAAAAAGCTGCTTTGAAGTCTACGCTCGCACTTTACCGCCTCAGCGCTCCTACGGAGTGGTCGCAGGTACTACGATATTGCCCAAAGCAATAAAGTCTTTTCGTTTTTCCAAAGAGCAGATCGCTTATTTGAGGGCAACTACTTCCCTGCGTGACGAAACTTTGGATTTCCTTTCAGACTTTTCCTTTGCCGGATCCATCTGGGGTTACCTTGACGGTGATCTCTACTTCCCAAACTCCCCCGTCCTTAGGGTTGAAGGCACATTTGCAGAGACGCTCATACTAGAAACACTCATACTTTCTTCGTTGAACTTCGACACCGCTATAGCCTCCGCGGCAAGTCGGATGGTGCAGGTTAGTCAAGCAAAGACACTTATAGAGATGGGTACGCGGCGCACAAACGACAGTGCTGCAATAATGGCGGCAAGGGCTTCCTACATAGCCGGATTCAACTCTACCTCAAATCTGCGAGCAGGATTCGAGTTTGCAGTACCGACCTCAGGAACTGTCGGACATGCATTCATATTGGCACACCGAAGCGAGGAAGAAGCCTTTACCGCACAGTACCGAACATACGGCGCCAATACAACCGCATTGGTCGACACTTTCGACATCGAAACCGGAATAAGAACAGCAATCAATGTTTTTGGCAAAAAATTAAAGTCGATCAGAATCGACTCTGGAGATTTAAAGTATGAAGCACCCAAGGCAAGAGAACTCCTAGATGAACTAGGGGCAACATCGACACAGATCGTGCTCTCAGGCGATCTCGACGAGTACTCAATATCAGAGCTTGCGAAGCTGAACGTCGGTGGTTTTGGAGTAGGAACAAGACTTGTCGGAGGTTCAGGATATCCAAGTGCCAACTTTGTCTACAAACTAGTCGCCATCGAAGACTCTTCACAGTTAAGATCGGTAGCGAAAACCTCCCCTCAAAAGGAGTCGATAGGTGGGCCAAAAGACGCAATACGCCTTTACACACGCGAAGGAATACTATCCAGCGAACACACGATTGATCCACATGACACGCAGAAGTTACAAGAAGGAGTAGTTCGCGTGCAAAAAGCACTTATGCGCGACGGAGAAATTGTATTTGAAGTTCCCCATGTCAAGGAATTGAGACGTAGACATCTTAAGGAGATCGAGACGCTTCCCCTAAGCTGTCGCCAGGAGCTACAACCTCAAGGTCCCTATTTAATTGTCTCACCATGGACTGAATAAAAAGTCAGTCAAGCAGAGAAGGGGAACCTCTTCCTTTTACTCAGAGGAACGTGTATGAACCTGTCAATTCACGCGGGCCTTGTTGAGCCAGCCGGGGTTAGCCGGACTTTCGGTCAATAAACACAAACTCCCAGCTCAGAATGTGGGTAGTTGTGGTTTTGGGCACTACATTTAGGCAAGAGTCCTATGG
>JAJYGA010000035.1 GCA_021785255.1 Actinomycetes bacterium | reverse complement strand
CAGATCAGACGACGCCTTGACTACCTTGACCTTGTCGCCGAGTTCTTTGGAACTAAATAGCCTCTTGGAGTAATGGGACCTATTATTACTTATTGACGCGTTGGCAACGTCCAAAATCGCTTGAGTCGATCTAAAGTTCTCCTCCAAAATCACCACTTTTGCACCTAAGTAGCGACTCTCAAACTCCAAGATGTTGCTCACTTGAGCACCCCTAAAAGCGTATATCGATTGATCGGAGTCACCCACTACAAAGACGTTGTCATCGGGTTTCGCAAGAATATCGACCAGTCGGTTCTGGACTTCGTTAGTATCTTGAAACTCATCGACTAACACCACATCAAACTTGCGTTGATAGTAGCTGGCTATCTCGGGGTTCTCACTTAACAGTTGGTATGTCTTTATCAAGATGTCGTCAAAGTCAAGAGCGTTGGAAGAAAGTAATCGTTCCTGATACGCCGCGTAGATCTCCGATATCTTCTTTTCATAAAGTCCAACGGCCTTCTTTTGGTACTCAGGAGGCGAAAGAGAAAGGGATTTTGCCTGAGAAACTACAGATTGGATGCCTCTTGAGGGGAATCGTTTAGCGTCGATACCCATATCCCTGATAACGTACTCCATCAACCTTCTGGCATCACTTTGGTCATAGACAACAAAAGAAGGCCGATACCCTACTGGTTCCGGATGAGATCTCAATATACGCAGAGCGGCCGAGTGAAAGGTCGATACCCACATCGAACGACCCATATCGCCTACTAGAGAAGTAACGCGCTCTCGCATCTCTTCTGCAGCCTTGTTAGTAAAGGTGATAGCCAACATGGCGTAGGGAGATACGCCTGACTCTATTAGATAGGCCATCTTACGGGTCAAAACTCTTGTTTTACCCGAACCAGCACCAGCCACGACCAATACGGGGCCTCTTGAGCAGGTAACTGCCTCCAACTGTGCGGCGGTCAACCCATCTAAGATGTGACTCGCCAACTTAAGACCTCCCCGCTTTATTCTACTCCCACTCTATCGTTCCAGGGGGCTTGGAAGTGATATCATAAGCTACTCTATTGACTCCCGGAACTTCAGCGATGATCCTCTGAGAGATACTCTGAAGTACTTCATAGGGGAGTCTCGCCCAATCCGCGGTCATGGCATCTTCAGAGGTCACGGCACGCAAAATTACAGGAGACTCGTATGTACGTTCATCTCCCATGACACCAACTGTCTTCACATTGGCAACCAAAACGGCAAAACTCTGCCAAAGAGTTTTGGTGAGGGCAGCCCTTTGGATCTCCTCAGTCACGATCAAGTCGGCTTTACGAAGAGTTTCAGCTCTTTCAGGCGTCACCTCTCCGAGTATCCTAACAGCCAAGCCTGGTCCTGGGAAAGGTTGGCGCCATAGGATCTCATCGGGAAGTCCAAGCTCTGAACCGATAGATCGTACTTCGTCTTTGAACAGCCATCTCAGAGGTTCAAGTAGTTCGAAGCTCATGACATCGGGAAGTCCCCCAACGTTATGGTGCGACTTGATCTTCGCCGCCGTAGATGTACCCGATTCAATTACATCAGGGTATAAAGTTCCCTGAACAAGAATAGACGCATCTTGAATCTCCGGACGCAACTCCTCAAAGACTCGGATAAAAGCTTCCCCTATTGCCTTACGTTTGACCTCGGGATCTTCAACCCCCTTTAAAACATCAAAAAAACGCTTCCGAGCGTCAAAGGTAATCAACTTGATAGAAAACTGATCTCTAAATGTCTTTTCGACAGCGCCGACTTCCCCTTCTCTCATCAGACCAGTATCCACAAAGACACACGTAAGCTGATCACCAATCGCCTCATGAACCAACGCCGCTGCAACCGACGAGTCAACGCCACCCGACAAAGCACAGATTACCTTTCGATCACCCACCTGATCTCGGATCTCTTTAACTGCTTCTTCAATGATTGAGTAGTTCGTCCAAGCTTTTTGAACACCAGCTATCTCAAACAAAAAGTTGGAAAGTATGTCCTTACCGTATTCGCCATGAGTTACCTCAGGATGAAACTGTACCCCAGCGAAGCGCCTCTTTAGGTCTTCAAAGGCCACAACTGCGGAATCTTTGGTGGAGGCTGTTGAAAGGGCTCCTACTGGCGGTTTCGAGATTGCATCAAAATGGCTCATCCAAACAGAAAAGCTCTTGGGCAAAGATTGCAGCAGAACGGAGTCAACATCCTCGAGACGGCCTAGAGCGGTCCTTCCATACTCGCCGACCACGTTTTTCGCGACTTCTCCGCCCAGATCTCGAGCCAAAAGCTGAGCACCATAACATATTCCAAGAATAGGGATACCCAACTCATATATTCCAGGGTCTAAAGACGGAGCTCCCTTCTCATTCACTGACTTAGGTCCACCCGAAAGTACGATAGCCGCTGGATTTTTAGCGACGACATCGGTCACTGAAAGGTTGTAGGGAACAATTTCAGAGTACACGTGAAGCTCACGAACTCTTCTTGCAATCACTTGAGCATACTGGGCTCCGAAGTCCACCACAAGAACCGGAGAGGTTCGAATCTTCTTCAAGATCTAATGCCCCATACCAACTTTTTGGCTCTGCTGCAGTGCTTTTCCTTCCGTCTGAAGAGCTGGTGCTACCATTACTTCAGCCTTTTGAAACTCTTTCAGCGTTTCATAACCACACGTGGCCATGGAGGTTCTAAGCGCTCCAAAAAGGTTGAGTCGCCCATCGTTTTCATGAGCCGGACCTAGGAGAATCTCTTTTAGAGTCCCTCTTTGTTCAGTTTTCACCCTTGTACCTCTGGGAAGCGTTGGATGGAACGTAGCCATACCCCAATGGTATCCATGTCCTGGAGCTTCATACGCCGATGCCAGCGGAGAGCCCATCATCACGGCATCGGCTCCGCACGCAATGGCTTTAGAGACGTCTCCACCTTTACTTAGTCCACCATCCGCAATGACATGAACATAGACACCAGTCTCATCAAGGTGTCTCATCCGCGCTCCTGCTGCGTCCGCGATCGCTGTGGCCTGAGGAACACCTATTCCGAGAACCCCTCGCGTTGTACACGCATTACCAGGTCCAACTCCAACTAATACTCCGACCGCCCCTGTACGCATAAGATGTAATGCAGCTTGATAGGACGCACAGCCACCTACTATGACTGGAATTTCAAGCTCTCGTATAAAGCTCTTCAAGTTCAAAGGTTCGCTGGTTCTTGATACATGTTCTGCCGAAACCACTGTTCCTTGTATAACCAGGATGTCTAGCTCAGCGTCCAAAATAGCCCTCATAAAGCTTCTGGTTCTCTGGGGAGTAACAGAGGCACAAGCTACAACTCCGGCAGCTTTAATCTCCCTTATTCTCTCAGTTACAAGCTCCGGTTTGATCTCCTCTGCATATATCTGCTGCATCCTAACAGTTGCCTTATCTGGATCCAAAGAAGCTATCTCTCGTAGGTAAGGTTCCGGATCTTCGTATCTTGTCCATAGACCCTCAAGATTCAGAACACCTACTCCGCCAAGGCGTCCAATCTCAGCCGCAGTAGCTGGACTTACAACACCATCCATCGCTGACGCCATCAGAGGAATGTCAAACTTATATGCGTCGATCTCCCAGGAGATGTCGACGTCTTCAGGATCTCGCGTTCTACGGGAAGGCACGATAGCTATGTCATCAAATCCATAGGCCCTTCGACCCGATTTTCCAATTCCTATCTCCACCTCTGCCACCGAGCCTCCATTTCTGAGAACACTTCCTAAACGACCCCTAGGGCTCTAATAAACTACAAAAAGATTATTAATCGACTCCCAATCAGATAAATAATAGCCGTAACTCGCCATTACTCAAATGGCAAATGAGACTAAGGTCAATAAGCTTCGCATATGACCAGCGTTTTATGTCGACCCAGCATCGGCAAGTCTTCAAACCACGGGTTACAGGTAACAAAGAATCCGAAGAACTGACCGTCCAATGCAGAGTATAAGCGGCATCGCTCAGCTACCGCCGAAGTGGTTGTTCTAACATCTTTCGGAGAACTCGTCTAGGACTCGTCGGGACCTTCCAGTTCCTTACCGGCAAAAAGAAGGTTCCGTTGGGCAATGACATGCACATCAATATCCGCTGATCCCGCAAGCCTAAGCAACTTATTAAGTAGAGAACCTTTCACAAGCTCCGTCACTCGACTTCTCTGGGAGGCTCCAAGTACGATTTGGGTTATCCTATGTTCGACTGCAAAGTCAAAAAGGGCTCGGGCGACATCATCCCCGGATACTTCAAACAAAGTCGCACCTAGGTCGACACAGGTCTTTTTGAAGTTTGTCACCTCTGCTTTGCCATCTTCTTGAAGAACATGCACGACCATCAAGGGCGCCCGCGCTCGTGCGGCCATTCTCGCAGCTCGATGTAGCACTCTGTCAGTGCCAGGAGCACCAGTAACACCAACCATAATTCGTTCGGTGCTCTCAAACGACTTTGAGTTATGATACTTTGCCAAGTACGCAAGCATCTCTTCTTCAGTTTCGTCTGCTACAAATCTCAGAGCAAGTTCTCGAAGTGCCGCTAGATTTTCAAAGCGAAAGAAGTTCGACAAAGCGCCCTCGATCTTGTCAGGAGGATACACATTTCCATGAAGAAGTCGCCGACGCAACTGTTCTGGAGAAGAGTCCACGAGTTCGATTTGATCAGCTTTGCGCACAACCCAGTCGGGAACCCGCTCCCTTACCTTCGCA
>JAJYGA010000125.1 GCA_021785255.1 Actinomycetes bacterium | reverse complement strand
GTAGGACATACGGTCTTTAGACGTGGAGGAATATCGCACGCTGCGTCTAACAAGACACAGCACAGCGACCCAGTGAAACGTCAACCAGCCGAGGTCGCATGAGCGACTTTGGAAGCCTCGTCCGTAAGGGCGGGGAGGATGTCACTTGTCGATCAGTCTTCGTTCCTTTAGACATGGGATCCTAAATTAGGAATGAGCATACACATCAGAGGAGACCGCTTATGGATGTCTTCTGTAACCAACAGTTCAGCACTTTTGAAACCACTTCGCGACTCACCATGTCAGAGCATGTTTTGTCGTGATCGTTGAGCCGGTAGCGCATCGGCAACGTTCATGAACAGATCAAGAGGTGGCAAATGGTTACACTTGAGGCACTGGAGAACGCCTTCCCCAAGGAATTGCAGCTAGCGACCACTACACTAATACGTCAAGCATTAACAAGCAATACGTATCCACTCGATTGATCGATTGTCGATCAGAGCGATAGTTGAAAAGGGGCACGCAATACCATGAAGGCCGTTGTCTATGAAAGAACAGGACCGCCCGACGTTCTCCAGGTCCGAGAAGTCGAGATGCCATCGCCCAAAAAGGGCGAAGTGATCGTCAAAGTGGCTTTTTCTGGAGTTAATCCGACCGATTGGAAACTAAGGAGCGGGCTGACTGCTCTCGGACCCTTGCAGTTTCCCCAAGTGGTGCCCAATCAAGACGGCTCCGGAACCATCACAGCGGTGGGAGAGGGCGTCGATCCGAATCGTGTCGGGCAACGAGTGTGGATTTGGGAGGCAGCCCATCAAAGACCTTCCGGAACTGCCCAAGAGTTTACGGCACTTCCCTCTGACCATGCTCAAGAGTTACCCGACGGAGTATCCTTTGAAGTGGGGGCAAGCGTCGGTGTTCCGGCACTGACTGCGCATAGGTGTCTGACTCTAGCCGAGAACGGTCCGCGAATACTGGACAAGGGCGCCCTTGAAGGCTTCACCGTCTTGGTTCATGGCGGGGCTGGCGCTGTTGGACATGCAGCAATACAGTTAGCACACTGGGCTGGTGCAAGAGTCATAACAACCGTCAGTTCTCCCGAAAAAGCTGCCTTGGCGACAGCTGCCGGGGCAGATCACATCGTGAACTATAAAACACAAGACGTGACCAATGAGATCTCCGCTATCGCCAAAAACGGAGTCGACATAGTTCTGGAGGTCGCACCTATCAAAAATCTGGAGCTTGACAGAGTTATTCTTCGGCCCAATGGCACGATAGCTATATATGCCAATGACGGAGACCAGCTGACCATCCCTATTAGAGCCTCCATGGCTCCAAATCTCAACTACAGGTTTATCATGCTCTACACCATTCCGACCGAAGCTAAACAACATGCCATCACTGGAGTCAACAAAGCTCTCCGTGACGATGTTCTAAAAGTGGGAGAAGAGAACGGATTACCTTTGCACTTCTTCACCTTGGATCAGACCAGAGAAGCGCACATCGCCGTAGAAAAAGGTATCACGGGCAAGGTTCTCATCAAAGTAAACGACAATTGACGTTCACATTTGGTTTGGATACCCCTTAGACAACTCCAATGGTTGGTCTTGGAGGGTAATCCAAAATTATTATTGAATGAACAAAGCAGCAGGAACATTTGAAGTGGATGATGGCCGACGGAGCGTCGAGGTCTAAGTACATCGAAGGTTTCCTCCGGAGAAGTTTTGCTTGCGCCATGTGCGAACAAGATTGAATCGTTGCTCACCTTGAGGTATCTTCACAAGGAAGCTTGCATTTAACAGGACTAAGCTGGTGCTTCCATGAATTAGTTCCTTATATATGATGAGCTAGTCCACATAGACGACCATTGGAACTCAAAGACGTCGACTACGTCACATATATAGTGATAAAGATTCTTCTACCACGAACACGAGTCGTTCACGATCTGCGCCATTTCGCTAATCTCGAGACGACGCACGCTTTATAAACTATGGCAGGCTCAGACTTCTCTATCCCAAGGAGTTCACTGTAACAGTGCTGGTGAATGCGCATTTATCGCAGTCACGGGTGCGGTCCATTTACTTTCAATTGATAATTTTTGTTATGTAACATGACGTTAACTTGACGAAACATTTTAGAAATGCTCCTTCGTTATCATAATTGTAGACAAAAGACGAAATACGAAGGAGAGTCTGTTGGCCGATCCAACAAGTGCAGAGACAGTAAAACATTCAGAGACCGGCAAGACATTTCCGGCCACAGAAACCAATGGGCATAACAGTAGTAGCTCTGGCACCACTGAAGAAACAGTAAGGCCTACGCTGTTTCGTGATCCCATGTCTCGCAGGCAACTGCTTGGTAGGGGGGCAAAACTGGTTGGCGCAGTTGCATTAGCGGGTGCATTACCCGAAATTCTGGCAGCTTGTGGGTCTGGTACGAGTGCATCAAGTTCTTCTGGAGCAGCAGCGGCTAGCTCAACTTCATTACCGAACGTAAATCTGCAACTTGTCTACCTAGAGAACGTTCAGTTTGCGGGAAGTTTCTTTGCTGAGACCAAAGGATACTATAAGGACGCCGGAGTAAACGTCACACTACTGCCAGGTGGACCAAATCTTGCTCCTGAACCCATAGTTGAGTCCGGTCGAGCCCTGGTTGGTATCACCCATACGGCAGAAGCCATACAGGCCATCATCAATGGTGCTGATCTAAAGATCATCGGGGCTGGTTTTCAAAAAAGTCCAACCTGCATCGCATCAAGAGCAAGCGCGCCTATTCGAAATCCTCAAGAGATGATAGGAAAGAAAATCGGCGTTAGTGCTTCAAACGAGCCTATCTGGACTTCTTTTCTAAAGGCCAATAACATCTCACCAAGTGAAATCAACGTAGTTACCGTCGGTTTCGATCCCACTCCTTTAGCAACCGGTGAAATCGACGGACTCGTGGCTTTTTATACCAATGAACCAATCGTCTTAAAACTCAAAGGGGTTCCCACTTACGCTTTTCTCCTCAATGATTTCAACTATCCAATGGTGGATGACATCTATATCTGCAAGGCATCCAACCTTAAAGATGCCACGATGAGAAAGCAAATCATCGGGGTTATGACCGGTGAATCTCGAGGATGGAGCGACGCTGTTGCTAACCCCAATGAAGCCGCCTCTTTGGCTGTAAATGTATTTGGGAAAAGTCTCAAGTTGAATCTCGAACAACAAAAGCTCGACGCTCAAGAACAAAATCAGTTCGTTGCTGATGCCACTACAGCAAAACACGGCCTGTTTTGGATGACACCAAAGACCATAGATGGAACGATTCGATCACTAGCAATTGGAAACGTACATGCAAAGACATCGATGTTCACCAACGAAATTTTGGCTGATATATACCATGGGGGAAATAAAGCGTGAAGATTCAAACGTCTGGGGAGCTAAGCGAAACTTACGAAACGAACAGATATCAAATCACAGGACACGGAGGGATCGATATCGATCTCGTTTCAAAGACTTACAAGAGTCGCAACGGTCAAGTTGATGCCCTAAAAGACGTTACGATTCATGCTAAAAAGGGAAGCTTTACGGCCCTGTTGGGTCCATCTGGATGCGGCAAATCCACGATCTTACGAATGATTGCTGATCTTGAAACTCCATCACAAGGAAGTATTCTAGTCCATGGAGAACATCCCAGGGAAGCTAGGTTGGCTCATCATCTAGGAGTTGCATTTCAGGAGTCTGCACTGCTGCCGTGGAAATCCGTAGAAGCCAACATCCGCTTCCCACTCGAAATCGCAAAAAAACAGTGCGATAAAAATACCGTATCGGACCTCATAGAACTTGTTGGATTGAAAGGGTTCGAAAGATCGCGACCTTCGGAACTATCGGGAGGAATGCGACAGCGTGTCGCGATCGCACGAGCCCTTGCGGTTCGACCGCAAGTTCTCTTACTTGACGAGCCTTTCGGAGCTCTTGATGAAATGACCAGGCACAAAATGAATGTCGAACTTCAACGGATCTGGGCAGAGCACTCGCCCACGACCCTTTTAGTTACTCACTCGATTAGTGAAGCCGTATTTCTCGCTGATACCGTCGTCGTTTTAAGTAGTCGACCAGGACGAGTTGTAAAGGAGATAGAAGTTCCTTTTTCACGGCCTCGACGAGTAGAACTCATGCACACCTCTGAGTTTCACAAAACATGTGACTACCTAAGTTCGCTGCTATTTGACGAAACGCCGGGGCAAGGAGATCGGCAATGACCTTGCTGGCCAAGTCGAAGGGGACACTTTCCTCTAACCGTACTTGGGCATTTTTGGGTCGACGGATAGAGACCCTGATGGTTTCTATAGTCTTTATAGCTCTGTGGGAATTTCTTGCCATCACGGTGTTCAAAGGCAGATTTGTTGTTCCTGCACCTTCAAGCGTCCTGGCTACAGCATGGAGAGACGGCTTCTATATTCCCGATCTCATGAGAACTCTATCAGAAGCAAGCCTGGGCTGGATCATTGGAAACGGAATCGCTATCGCACTTGCCGCCTTGTGTCTTGCCTTCCCTAGATTGGAAGCGGCACTTCTGTCTCTAGGAGTGATGACCTATGCCGTGCCAACCGTAGCAATCGGCCCAATCTTGTTCATAGTTCAAGATCCATTTTCAGCCAAGGTGACGATGTCAGCCCTATCGGTCTTTTTTGTTACCTTAATAGCGGCAGTTGCTGGCTTAAGATCAGCATCCAAAACCAGCCTTGAACTTACAACTGTCTT
>JAJYGA010000128.1 GCA_021785255.1 Actinomycetes bacterium | reverse complement strand
TCCAGCCTTACGCCAAGTGGGTCGTCCGAAGTGATCCGGTCGCTTCCACCAGTTTTGAAAGGCTCGGTCTAAGTCTCGTAAAGCCTGTTGCTGAATTGCAGAGGAGCCTTCACTAAGCCAAGTTTCTTTACGCAACTCAGCCAGCTCATGTGCTTGGGAGTTATACGTGATCTTCTGTGTGCGGTATCTAACCCATAAGTTACGTTGTTCGAGCGCTAAGTTCCAGACGTAGCGAGCATCTGAGCAGTGGCGCACGAGAACGGATAGCTCCTGTTCTCGTGGATAGAGGCGCTCACGAATGCTCATAGTGCTATTTTGCCTCGACAGTGTTACAGAGGTCGCTCGACCCCGCCCTTACAGAGGGGGTTTGCGCTCCCATTTGATCAAGTTGAAAGCCAACTTTCCAGAACTTGCAACAAGGCCAATGACCGTTGACATCGTGATCTGAGATTGAGATGATGTCTCTAGTAGTGTCAAAGGCAATACAAGAAAGGGTATCGAAGACTTGAGCAGCCGTGAGGATCTGCTGTTCTTTTAAGGTCCGTCTTGTCTGTGGCGTTAGTACTGTTGCAAGAGCTGAGCAGAAGGCGCCCACAAGAAGAACGAGTCCGTAAGTAAGTAACGATGAGTTGGTTTGTTTGTGCTCAAATGCTAATTAGAAGGTGAAAAAACCTATACTTGCTTGAAGTACGACATGGCTTTGGACGCCCTAGAGCCACTAAGTGTTCTTTTGGCCTGCCTGGATCATCTCTTGGAGTAAATCCGTGGGTGTTGGGTTCTCCTGGCTAGGTAGGCGATGAGTCTCAAGATTCCGGCCATTTGTGAACATCAGTGTTAGGTGCTATCTCGAATGCCAAAATCCAAGCACTTCCGAGATGAGGTGTTTTGGGAGTAAGTTATTACAAGTGGCGATCCGGGATTTTCCTTGATTTTGGCGTTTTTGTCACAGGTAGACTTTGGAGGCGATCAAGATACAAAGAGCCTATGGAGATAGAAGCCGAGATCGGTAATGACATTAAGATCACCACTGTAGCCGGGAACCTCATGGAGAAGTAAAGCGCCCTTGCTGCAACCTTTTATATCTTGATCGCGTAATGGCGGAAGGAGGGTGCGACAAAATCATTAGGTATGACGCTTTACGCTAAATTAAGAACTACTTTTAACGTTGTCTCACCTGGGGATATAGGAACATTTACTGCAGACAGATGCAACGGTCGCGAATGCGTCAGATGCTAAAGAGAATTCATGTATGCGGCGGAACCTTCCGATTGTTGAAAAAGGTCGTTCAACTCTTTGTGTTTTTTGCTTCAGGTGACCTAGTTTTCTCATGCCCAAATGCTAGGCACGTAAGAGTGATGTGTGGCGCTAACAAAGGTTTTGAAATTTAACTCATGAGATCTAGCTCTAGCCAAAGACTCTCGAATCTTTGAGAGACAACGGATCGTGGGTGGCTAACCACCACTGGAGTACGATCGAGTGCCATGGTTTCGATCAAGGACGACCTGGGTATGACGGTTTCTGTTAGTTGAAGAGTTTCCATTTTGCGTAACTCAAGTAGCAGCTCTTGGTGGTATTTTGACCGTTTTTCCACCATCTGCAAGGTTGTTCGAAACATTGGAGGTGACTTGAACTTTTCGCGTAGGTTATAGACGTACTCTAAAGTCGCTCTTACTGCAAGAGGCGACGGTGTGCTCAGTAATAAAGTTAAGTCAGCGACAGCTAGTTGAAACTTTAAGACGTTGTCGGCGGTGGGCGGCGAGTCTATGATTATTAGATCGTAGCGGGTGGAAAGGGCTTGAATAGATTTCTTGGCATTCGATCTAAAGGACCGAATCTCAGATATCTCAGAGTCGAGTAGTCGAGTTCGGTCGTTGTAAGGAAGTACCTCTAAGCGTTCAATGTTTGTTCCTCTTACCATCTCAAAAAGATCAGGCCGTTGTCTTTTGAGGAGATCGCCGAGCCCCTGTCCTTCCTGGGAGTCGTGCCTAAGAAGAAAAGATGATGCTCCCTGAGGATCTAGGTCTAGTAGTAAAACACGCCAGCCTTGACGGGCTGCCACTGTGGCAAGATTGATCGACGTTGATGTTTTGCCGACTCCACCTTTTAGGCTGTAGCAGTTTAGAACCTTCATGGCCTCTTCTTCAACTCCTTGAAGAGAAGATCAAATCCTTTGATGCCTCCGGCTGCTTGAAGCTGGCGCGCTTGTGCCATGCATAGACGAAATAGAGACTCACGTTCATCGTCGACCTGCTTTATAAGTTGAAGGTCGGACGATGAAGTGGATGGGAGGTTGTGAAGTAGACAGAACGCTACCTCCTTATCTTGAAAAGCTCCGAGTAGATCCTGAGTCACCTTGAGTTCTCTCACAGCTGCTCTAAAAGGAACGGCAGAAAAAACAGGTTGGAAAAGTTCGAGAGTGTAACGGAGATGTTTTCCCTTTTTCCGCAAGTTGTGCATCTCTTCGTAGGTGGACGAAGAAACTGTCCGCTGCGTTTGAGCTACAAAATCCTTATAGGTTGTAAAGATGCTGTGATCTGCAAAGTTAGAGATCTTCTGCCCCTTTACGTTGGGCGCCATCTGCTGTTCCAGGCATTGAAATGAGGTCTTCCAACTATTTAGTAGGTCGACTAATTGTTTTCCATTTATGTAGTCGGCGAGTATTTTATGTGCTGCATCTCTTTGGGAGGTTAATTGTTTTATTGTCTCTGTCAGAAGATCGTTTTCATTTGTTTCCACAGTTGAAAAGGTGTTGAGGAACACGTCAAGATCTCGCTGAGTCCCGCAGAGGGTTTGAAACCTCTTTACCTCGTTCTCTAACTGCTTCAAATGACATTTTTTGGCCGGTGAGCCTTTGGTAGCTAAGTGTTGAAGGTGCTCCATGATAACTCTCAATTTCCTGAGGTCAACTCTGACGTCGTGACAGTACTCAAGGTCGTAGTCGCGAACCACACCGTCAAGGTTCATATTTACACGCTGGTAAAGGTTCATTGCCATGGTTTTAAGCGCCGCCAAGGGAGTGTCTTTCAAAGAGTAAGAGGTGCGTCCCAATTGGTTGTAATCGAATCGCTTGCGTTTGCCTGATCGCATTACCGAGGCCCATCTGTCCCAGTTTGTATTGGAAATAAGATGCGATTTGAGCGTTTTCTTTATTCTTGTTAAAATTAGTGCGGGGTCAATACCCGCCGTCAGCTCGATTTCTATCCACTGCTCAGGGAGACCTCGAGGTGTTATCAGGCGGACTTTCCCTACCTTCAATCCTGTATTTTGTTGTGATAGCTCGATTTCAGTAATGAACGTGGGTATCGAAGCCATTTTGACCAAGGATCGTTCTCCTGCAAGTTGCTCGAGCAGACGCCTCACGCCCACTTCTTTCACTTTTGACAGATGAATGACCTCAGGGGACCCTTCGTCGGCGATCAAACTAAAACGTGACGGTGTTTTGAGGTCACTGAAGATTGAAATAGTGGTGCTGTTGTTGAAAAACGACTGCGTCTCTACGAAGTGCCCAGATAAAGAGAGAGCCCAATCTTGTGTGTCATATAGGGATAAGGTGGAGTCTCCAATTAAGTTAGTACTCTTACTAAATAGAGGGATACTCGCGTTTATAGCCGTTGCTAAATGTTCATGGGAGTTTGCCTTGTCGGCCACTAGGACCCTTACTGGCATGTACTTGGCTTTTAAAGTGCGCTTGGTCGTAACCCACCATCCATATCTATGATAGCGATTATACGTCGTTACGTTGACGACAAGGCTTACTTTGAGGTTGGAACTGTTGCGTTAGGCGATGAATAAAAGTGCTGTTGTTCTAGTAGTGGTGAACCACTGAATTAAAGTGATCCAGTGGACCGTATCCATGCCCCAACGCCCAATCTTTCGAACCCGCAATAGCGCTGGTTACATACGTCTTGGCATCTCGGACAGCGTCTGTGAGCGTCGTTCCTCGGGCAAGATTGGCCGAGATAGCCGCGGCTAAGGTACAGCCAGTTCCATGGGTGTTCTTAGACTCTATCCTTGGCGCTTTATAAGTGAAGATCTGTTCTCCGTCATAGAGCACGTCTATTGATTCGTTCTCATCCTGAAGGTGCCCGCCTTTAACGAGCACATTATCCGGTCCCATTTTTTTCAGTTCCATAGCCGCTGATACGAGATCGTGGACGGTATCGATCCTTACTCCAACAAGCTTTGCAGCTTCAGGAGCATTTGGGGTAATGAGGTACGCATAGGGGAAGAGATCATTTATGTAGGCCTCGATAGCATCACTAGCAATTAAAGAATCTCCTGACGTGGCGACCATAACTGG
The DNA here is from genome assembly GCA_021785255.1 of Actinomycetes bacterium. Lineage (GTDB taxonomy): Bacteria > Actinomycetota > Acidimicrobiia > Acidimicrobiales > Acidimicrobiaceae > Ferrithrix. The sequence continues at coordinate 438 of JAJYGA010000128.1, read as the reverse complement.
GTCGACTACGAGCCGCGGTAGCATTTTGTCTTTGGCCAACTCGGCTACTAATTGGACTATTTCTTTAGTAGCCAACATGCCGGTTTTCGAGCCACGAATCCAAAAGTCATCGATAATAGATCTGATCTGAGCCAGTACAAGTTCTATATCAACGACACGATAACTTTGTACTCCAACTGTATTTTGGGCGGTAACGGCAGTTATCGCTGATGTACCGTAGACGTGATGAGCGGCAAAGGTCTTCAGGTCAGCCTGTATTCCAGCTCCACCACCAGAGTCGGATCCTGCTATCGTTATCGCGACTGGAGGATTTCGATGACTCGAAGATGTATCCAACTGTCGCCACTTCCTCTCGTATTAGATGCTTAGTCATCCTAGTGAAGTTCGAAGAGACCTCGCTTAGTGAATCTGGCTGGCGAACTCTTCAATAACCCTTCA
>JAJYGA010000014.1 GCA_021785255.1 Actinomycetes bacterium | reverse complement strand
TAAACAGATCTATCCTCGAACAAAGCTGGGGTATGTTTCGCCAACGATTAACCGATAAGGCTACCAACGCCACGACTCCAGTCGAAATAATCACAATCAATCCTGCATATACCAGTATGTGTTGTTCTAAGTGTGGTCACACGGACAAAACAAATCGCAAGAACCAAGCTATCTTTTGTTGTATAGCGTGCAGATACATAAACAACGCCGACGTAAATGCAGCTAAGAATATAATCTCAACCGCCGTAGGACATACGGTCTTTAGACGTGGAGGGATATCGCACGCTAGGTCTAACAAGACACAGCACAGCGACCCATTGAAGCGTCAACCAGCCGAGGTCGCATGAGCGACTTTGGAAGCCTCGTCCCTAAGGGCGGGGAGGATGTCACGAAATGGCTCTCACGTATATGGGGTGAGTACTATTCAAAGTAGGGCAATAGTGCAACTCTTACTTCCTTTAGGTGGATAAATTCGTCTGCTCGTACGGATGTTTGTGATCAATTGGTCGGCGAGAAAACGTCACCAGTGCGAGTGTCTACTTTACACAGTGAAGCCTGTATCATCAGGCCATGATCAATCGGGTCTTTGTATTTAATCCTTCAACCCTGCCGTTGGAAATGGCGAATTCGATCAAAGCCATGATGGCTGGCTTGTGGAGCAGGCCATCTTTGATAACCTGACAAAGTTTGGAGTTCATGGCGATAGGCATGAGACCGCGTGCGTTCCAGTAGCTCGCTTAGCTCATCGTTACGGAGATGTCCGGTAGATACCGCTCCTAGGATTCCTTGTCTTGGCAAAACGGGACTCTGCAAATGGTCTGGTAAATGGCACCGATGCCGTGATCGCTTCATGTGTTGGACACTTAAGTCGTCTCAGTGAACAGGAGAGCCAAGTCTGGTGTACTTCCATGCCAAGATGTCTTGAGTGGGAGTTGATCTCCCGAATGTCATAGCAAAGCGCTTCACATAGCAGTTGCACTTGCATATGCGAGCTGCGTCCGGAGCTTGAGCTCCACCACCTCAGTCACTGAGAGAGAAATCTCTCTTACAACGACACTTTTTAGGCCAAGAATCTGCTTGACGAAAGTTGTAGCGCGCACGGATTCGGTCCCCTTTATTAGATGGCTTCCAACTCCAGATTTAGGAGTATGAATCCATGTACGTTACTTGTAGGGCTATTTTGGTTCAAAAGGTCAGCTCTACCACGGGGTCTGCTCCTTCATTGGAGGTGCAGGTGTCCGTATGAAGGTCAAATAGAGGCGGAAAGATAGCTTGGTTGTCTAAAAAGTAAACTCAAATATAACTGATACAATGTGAGCGCACTGTTTGTAGGGACTGTTCATAGTCGCTGTTGAAAATTGGTTGCCTCATTCTCAAGATCAGAGTCTTTAATGTTGTGCAGCGCTTTTTAGGTTCAGTTTCCTCAGAGTACTATGATTTGCTTGGTAGTAGCGATATTTCATGTCACAGGTTTGCCTTGCTAAGAGTGCTTGAGAGTCGGAGTGTTCTAGATCAAACTAAGAACCGAGCACTGCGTAGGCACTTGGTTCAACGTGATCTCTGAAATATTGGTGGACCACTTAATTCAACTACGTGGTGTCGGTGGGATAACAACCGTGCTTAGATAGGGGAGCGGTCCTTCAACCTCACTAAGCCGGATGACTTTGGAAGTAGAGAGACCAACCTCAATGCCTACAAGACTGGTTAGATATCGGTTTGATTCTTTAACCGCCGCGATTATTGACTCTATCTTTGAACCACCTTTGTATATTACGACCGCCCTCTGGTCTTGTTTTATCTCTCGTTCAATATCTTGAGTGTCGGCAAGTCCGCTTAGAAGTACTAGTGAGTCATCTTCGTCCGTTAACTCCATGGGATTGTCAGAAAGAACCGCTTGGAAGGCCATGATTCCAGGAGAGGTTGTTATCGTTGCTTCAGGAAGAAGTTTTTTTATGTGTTTTGCCATCAATCCAAAGGTGGAATAGACGTTTGGATCTCCAAGGGTTAGAAAAGCAATCTTCGAGGCCGAACCCATCGATACTTTCTCTGCGATACTGACGGCCGCCATGTGAGCAGCTGTTTCACGTGTGCGAGAACCCGTATTGCCCGCCGACATATCAAACTGTATGCGCTCTATCTTGAGTTCCGGAAGTACTGAGCGCACGATTGATTCAGCTCTGCCTGCCTGTCCTGGTATTGAGGTGGGTGCCAGGACAAGATCAGCCTCTTGTAAGAGATTGATCGCCTGAAGTGTGAGTAAAGTAGGGTCACCTGGCCCAACTCCTACTCCTATTACAGATAACGATTTTGTCATTCCCTACGACTGTAGCAAACGACTCGTAGTTTGGAGGTATCTGTCTCTGACATATTGGAAACTTTTAGCCTACTTAACGTGTTGGATGTGTCATAAATGAGCTATCTTATTTTCTGTGATTCGAGATGATTGGCGTGTGTTTTGCTCCTAAAGACGAACCTACGTTTTGTCGAGAGATACTTTAGATTGCAATTCGCGGATGAGGTGAAGTCTTCTTGATTAAAGGAGCCGAAAGGAATATCAAGGGGGTCCGAGAGGGATTCAAGTCCTTTCTCGACTCGAACAAGCGGCAAAACCATTTTGCGAACTTGTTTTTAAATGAAGCACATTCATGGTTAGCAATATTTTTCCTTCTTGAGGGTTTCGTTACGTTATATCAGAACTTCGTGTTCCATCTTGGCAATCAGCCGATAGATGTCTTCGTGGCGACACTGTCTTTTTGTGGATATTTCGCAGTCTTGAAGAAGAAGCGTCGAGCCTCGATAAATGGGTTCATATACGGAACGCTTGGAGCAGCTGTGCTTTCAAGTTATTTGGCATTTTTAGATACGAATGGCGAGCTATCTGCCATATTGGTGCTGACTTACGCCTGGTTGGCGCTGGTGCTTTACAGTGTTCTGTCGTTTCGTCAGGCAATGTGGGTAAGTTTCGCTCTAGTGCTGCTTTATAGTTTGGGGCTTGGATTAGGTAAAGGCTTCGGCCCTGGACTATCGACATGGATCCCTGTGTTAGCGGTACTCACAGTTGGTGGTGTGTTCGTTTCGAGGGTAATTTCCCGACTTGGAGAGTTCGCTTATCTCGATGAACTTACCGGACTTCCAAACAGAAGGTTTCTGATTATGAACCTCACAAGGGAGATCAAGGCTGCAAGAAGATTGAAGGCACCGTTGTCTGTAGCAATTATTGACCTTGATGACTTTAAGATTTTGAATGATTCTTTAGGTCATGTGGCTGGAGATAAAGCGCTGGTGGACCTTGCGTATGCGTGGAGTTCTTCGCTTCGAGGAAGGGATTTTGTTTCACGTTATGGCGGCGACGAATTCGTCGTGGTGATGCCGGAGTGTAACGCAGTACAGGCTGAGGCAGTCTTAACTCGTATTCTTACGGCAACTCGGGTAATCTCTGCTGCGTCCTTTGGGGTCGCTGAATGGGACAGACGTTCTACCATTGAAGAACTTCTAATCGCGGCCGACTCTGCCCTGTATGAGAACAAGCGCCATAAGAGAGACAAAGGTTTGCAACCTGAAGGAGAGACACCGTCCAGTGAGGTTCATGCGATCGATCTACGTTCAGGGCCGGTAGGGGCGGCATAACTTTAAAGTATTTTGTGGAATGTCACAATTCTTCGTCTTTAAGGTTGTCCTATAAGCCCCCCGAGATGAAAATGCATGTAGGAACTCAAAAGAGTAGGTGAGGATACCCCAGTGCTTCCGACGAGGTTAAAGCCCTCATAGAATAAGTCCGTGGCGTCATCTTTCGTCGTTGAGTAGTGATATTCGTGAGCTGGTATTACTTGAGCGCAGTCAAATAGAGGGTTAGGTGTCTTAGCAGTGACTCTTCTGTAACCTAAATGTAGTGACGTGGACATGTGTGATGTATGCGGTAAGAGTCCTACGGCATCGATCTCTTCTATCGCCTTACCAAGGAGCATGTGTCCACCGCACTCGGCCCAGATAGTGCCGCCATCCATTGCAAACTCTTTGATCTGCCTGAGTAGCGTTTTGTTTTTCGTAATCTGTCCGATGTGTAGTTCTGGGTATCCACCACCCAGGATGAGATGAGTGCTTCGGGTGTCGAAACTCTCGTGGTTAGGATCGAAAAACTTAACTTGAGCGCCTTGTTCGTGTAAGATATCTAGATTTTCTTGATAACTGAATGTGAATCCAGCTCCCTGTGCAACGGACACGAGTGGAGACTTTGAGTTGGATAAAAATCGGAGCTCGTCGGTAGTATGAGTTGGTGGGACCTTCCTAATGGGCGCGGCAAGTCCTTTGAGTGAAGACATGTCTATGTAACTAGCGATGAGACCCGACGTCTTTTCCAGGATCTCAGAACTTCGCTCAATAAACTCCGTCGGCTGAATGAGCCCCAGATATCTTGAGGGCAGGGCAATGTCCTCAGAACGCGGAACGAGTCCTAGGAGCTTTATGGGAAGATGCGACAAAGCTCTTTCAATGATCATCCCATGATTTTTCGAACCAACCTTGTTTACGATCACCCCTTTGATGTCTATAAGGTCCGAGTGAGAAGCGAACCCCTCGATGGCGGCGGCCAGTGACATGGAGGTCGATGTTGCATCGACTATAAGAACTATAGGGAGTCCTGTAATGGCGGCGACGTGAGCCGTCGAGCCATAGTTCAAGCTATCGAGACTGCGATCTTGCAGTTCACTTGGAGGTGGTAAATAAGTTCCATCAAAGAGTCCCATGACTCCTTCTACCACCAAGATGTCAGAACCTAACAGGCGGCGTGATGTTCTTTTAACTCCAACAGCGCCTCCGCTCAGAAACGGATCGAGGTTATAGCTTGGTTTCCCAGTAGCCAAGAGATGAAACTGAGGATCTATGTAATCTGGACCTACCTTGGCCCCTTGGACGTCTAGACCTGTATTTGAGAATGCTCTCATCAAGGAACTGGCGATGGTAGTTTTGCCACCACGAGATGTGGTCGCAGATATTACAAAACCGCGTGCATCTTTGTCGCTTTTATCTAGATTGTCTATCAACTCGTGCCTAGTATTCGATACCTTTACGGGCTTTTATACCATGATCAAAGGCGTGTTTTACCTTTCTCATCTCCGTCACAGTGTCAGCAGCTTCGATTAAAGCTTCAGGCGCATTGCGTCCAGTGAGAACCAGGTTAGTTTTTTTGGGCCGGGAGTTAATGACACTAACTACGTCCTCCAATGGTATCCAACCATAGTTGATGGCGTACGTGATCTCATCCATAATAATCATGTCGTACTCGCCCGATAGTATCTTTCCTTTGGCGACTTCCCATGCATGAGCACCAAGCTTCGCTGTTTCTACCAGATCTTCAGACTCCCATGTAAATCCGTCCCCGAGCGCATTCCATTCTATCCCCAAGTGGTCTGCCAGTTTTTTCTCTCCCACCTTCCATTTGCCGCTTTTTACGAACTGAATGACACAGACCCTCCAACCTCGGGCCCAAGCTCGACTCATGACGCCAAAAGCGGCTGAAGATTTGCCTTTGCCTTGTCCTGTGTTTATAAGTACTCTTGATTCGACGCGTTCCATTTTTAATAAGCTAGTATCTCCTTATACATATTCAGGGAATCTGGTGAAACTCCAGAGCTGGCCCGCAACTGTAACCAGGGAGCCAGCCTCATATGCCACGGCAACGCAGATGCTGGAAGGCGAGGTTAGGCGGCGATCTGGAAGTCAGGATACCTGATTTGTACTGGTTCTGCAGTTTAGGAGATGCGTGGACGTCGTCGATTTAACTCTCGTACTAGGTGGTACGAGATCAGGTAAGTCAGCTTTTGCCGAGACACTGGTCGGCGAGACACAGGACATTGTGTATGTGGCTCCAATGGTTCCTGCTCCTCAAGATCTCGAGTTCCAAGAAAGGATCGCATCTCACAAACGGCGACGACCTGTGACTTGGTCTACCTATGAAGCTGAGTCCTTGGAGGCTCTCCTCCAATTTCTAACAGTTGCATCTGGTCCGATACTGCTTGACTCGCTTGGCTCAATGATGTCGCGAATTATCTCTGAAGAACTTGTCCGTCCAAAGGACTATTTAGAACGCTTCGTTTATGCTCTAGCTAGCCTCAGGACACCGACGATCGTTGTCTCTGAAGAGGTCGGTCTTTCTATTCACCCTTTATCTCCGATGGGTCGAGATTTTGTTGATCTCCTGGGAGAGCTGAATCAGCGCGTTGCGATGCTCTCTAAGAAGGTGATTATGGTGATAGCTGGTATACCCCTTTTGATAAAAGACCAAGAGCAGAGCGTCTTCGATGCTTAACTCGTTTCGATCTGCTCTTTCCTTTCTCACCCTCTTACCCGTCGGGAAACCCACTTTTGATGTTGCTTCAAGTGGATGGTTCTGGTTTGCAGGAGCGGTCATAGCTCTTGTTGAACTTTTAGTGTTGGTTGGATCGCGTTTGATCATGTCTCGGCTCGATTCTGCGATCATCGCCGTAATTGTTGACGGAATCCTGACTCGAGGTCTTCATTACGATGCCGTTTCGGACTTTGCTGATGGGTTTTTCGCACCACTGCCCAAAGAAAAACGACTTGACGTTATGGAGGACTCAAGAGTTGGTGCTTTTGGTGTCATGGGATTGATTGGGATAGTTCTTTTGCGTGTGAGTGCTTTAGCCACTTTGTCTAATCCGGCAGTTGCTGTTTTAGTCCCGATAATGATAATGTCAAGGTCTTTCATGTCCTTCGCTCTTTGGCTTTTACCCTCTGCTAAAAAGAATGGATTTGTGGTTCATTTTCAGTACGATGAAACTGGTTCGAGGCGTGTGTATCCATCTTTCGTGATCGTACTTATGGTTGTGGGAGTGTTCGTTTCTTTGACAGTTGGCTACTTGGGATTCGGAGTTCGATCATTGATCGTTCCCGTTGGTGAGCTGGCCGTATTTGCATCAATTATGTATTGGTCAATACGCTCCATTGACGGGGTTACAGGAGACGTCCTGGGTGCTGGTGGCCTTTTGGCAGAGACGCTTTCGTTGATTCTTGCTGCGGTGGTATTGAAGTGATGAGGATTGTTTGGCCAAGATCAACTATCGTCGCTACGGCTTTGGCTTTGATGCTTGATAGACAGATAGGAGACCCTCCTAGTTCTTTCCATCCTGTCGCGTACTTTGGTCAGCTGGCTAACTGGACTGAGAGGCTGCTTTACAAGGACTCTTATTTTGCCGGAGCGGTGTCAGCCATGGTACTTGTGGGTTTCCCATTAGGTTTGTCTATCACATCTTCGCCGTATCCTGTGGCTGCGAGTGTGCTGGTGCAGTACTTTTGCATATCTGATAGGCAACTAAGAGACGTGGTCTGTGAGGTGGTGCGGTCTGTCGAGTTAGGAGATCTCAAAAGAGCACGTATTACTGTCGGCAAAATTGTGGGTCGATCTACGAGAGATATGTCTGAAAGTGAAGTTCTGCGCGCGGCTTTTGAGTCGTTGGCCGAGAACTCGTCTGACGGTGCGGTCGCACCCATCTTTTATGGGACTCTGCTAGGAGACGCGGGAGCTGTAATTTATCGCTGCGTTAATACCTTGGATTCAATGTTTGGGCATAGGAACAAAAAGTATGAGCGATTTGGATATGTGTCAGCGCGATTCGATGATCTTGTAAACCTGATTCCTTCAAGACTCACATGGCTTTGCGTCTATCTTCTTTCTTCAAGATCGACCCGCCGCCGAATCAGAAAGGCAACGGCGCAAGCCAGGGCACATCCCTCTCCAAATGCCGGAGTTGTGGAAGCGGGGTTTGCTGGACGATTTGATGTCGAAGTAGGTGGAGTAAACATCTATGACGGAGTGGCTGAAGAACGTGTGCGCTTTGGTGGTGACAAGACGGTAACTACGGAGGATCTAAAGCAAGCAATCATATTTGAAAGACGCGTTGTCGACCTCGCGTTTGTACTGTCATCTGTCGTAGCTTTAACACTTCGGACGCTAGTTAAAAGACGGTGGCTATGAGAGGGAAAGCAATCATGATTACCGGCACCAGCTCAAGCGCGGGAAAGTCTACGCTTGTATGTGCTTTAGGAAGAGTGCTTGCTGAAAAAGGGGTGAAGGTCGCTCCTTTCAAAGGCCAAAACATGGCTCTCAACTCGATGGTAACGAAGTCGGGCCATGAAATTGCTCGTGCGCAGTACTCCCAGGCTCAAGCGTGTCGAGTTGAGGCTGAGGTGGAGATGAATCCAGTACTGCTCAAGCCAACTTCAGAGTATTCCTCTCAGGTGATCGTGATGGGCAAAGCGCTCTTTGAGAGTTCGGGAGTCGGCTTTCAACAGCGTAAGAAAGAACTTCGAGGTGTGGTCGAAGGAGCGCTCGAGGAGCTGCTTTCCAGATTCGAATTTGTACTCCTAGAAGGTGCAGGTTCACCAGCAGAGATCAATCTTCTGGAAAACGATTTAGTCAATTTAGGACTTGCACGTAGATTCAACATACCGTCAGTTCTGGTAGGGGATATCGAACGCGGTGGGGTTTTTGCGTCGATATTTGGCACGGTCGGTATCCTTCCTTCTGAACTTTCTGAGCTAATTTCAGGATTCGTAATCAACAAGTTCCGGGGCCAAGCCGGTATCTTAGTACCAGGTCTAAGGGAACTGGAGGAGCGCTGTGGCATCAGATGCTTTGGCGTCATGCCATTTACCAAGATACAGTTGCCAGAGGAAGACTCATTGTCAGCGCAGCAACTTCTCAATGGATCCAAGAAGATCTCGCCTGACTCGATGTCAATCTGCGTGGTCAAGCTCCCTTACCTCTCCAACTTGTCGGACTTTGACCCGCTCTTGTTGGAGGAAGATATTCAACTTGTCTTCTCAGACTCTGCAAATGAGATTTCCGAAAGCGATCTCATCGTCTTGCCTGGAACAAAAAGTACCGTCTTGGATCTTGAATGGTTGAAAGACAACAACCTTGACAAGGCGATCTCTTCGGCGGTTCAATCTGGAGCGATCGTCCTCGGTATCTGTGGAGGATACCAGATGCTTGGAACTGAAATAGCCGACGGCGTGGAGTCCGATCGTGATCTCTCACTTGGCCTAGGGTATCTGAAGGTTCGTACTTCGTTTTACACGGAGAAAATTCTACGTCAGGTGGAAGGATCTGTGGTTAGTGGAGTTTTCAGAGGCGACAAGATCCAAGGTTATCAGATCCATAACGGTGTCGTCGAAAACTTCGGAGAAACGACATTGTTTGAAGTGTTTTCAGCAAATGACCCTGGTTCGACGTCTATTTCTGAAGGAGCGGTCGTTGACGAGCAGGTATTTGGTACCAGTATTCACGGTGTATTCGAGGGAGATACATTTCGGCAACGTTTTCTTTTGCACGTAGCTCAGCGACGTTCAAAGAGATATAGACCATCGGAAAAACGTTATAGGGAGAGCTTGGACCAAGCATACGACAACGTAGCTGAAGTCGCCAGAGCGGCACTTCAGCTTGAGGAGTTGCTTGAGTTAGCCTAAAAATAAGGGCGAGTGTGCTGTGACTATTTGAAGGTTGTGGTTTTAGATGGAGATGATAACTAGTTGAAAAAAATAGCGTATTTTACAAATGCCGACACGGAGATGTTGGCATTTCGTAGTATTTGGGAGCAGCTTCCCCGGGAGTTTCCAACGTTGCTCGTGCGATCACTAGATCGAATAGATCTCCTTGATGAAGACCTATTAAATGGCGTTGAAGTTCTAATCGTCAGATCCTTAGGTGGTATCAAAGGAAGTGATGTAATCGGGGATCTCGTGAAGGTGGCGAAAAGTCGCGGTATCCCGGTTATGTGCTTTCCTGGAGAGAGTTCTTTGGATCCAGAGCTTATGGAGCTTTCGTCTGTGGCTGGAGGCACTTGGAAAAGCGCCTTTCACTACTTGGTGGAAGGGGGTCCAAGCAACTTTGAGAACTTTCTTCGTTTCGTGGCTGATACGGTGTGCGGATATAGCTTTGGTTTCGCTGCAGTAGTTCAGGTTCCCTCTTTTGGGATCTTTGATTCCATGTGCGTGTCTGACCCAAAAGGTACAGTTGCAGTTGTGTTTTACCGGGCTCACCTCATCTCAGGTAATACGCTATTTGTACGTGACATGTTGTCTAGTTTTGCATCGATGGGTCTTGACTCCCATGCGGTCTTTTCCTACTCGTTGCGCCAAGAGGAGACGGAACAAGACGGCGGCGTCGTCGGAGTTTTGAAGTCGTTGGGTGTGGATGCAGTAGTGTCAACCATGCTGGCAGCTGGATCTTTTGACGAGGCGACCTTTTCGTGGGACCCAGGAGTTCTAGGGACACTTGACGTCCCTGTCGTTCAGGCACTTATCTCTACTCAGTCAAGACTCCATTGGACCGAGTCGGAGTTTGGATTGACGCCAATGGACGTGGCCATGTCGGTCGCTGTTCCAGAGTTCGACGGACGTATTATCTCTTATCCTGTTGCCTTTAAGGAACTTGTCGATGATGACGACGAATTTGGTGCGGAGATCTTCGGCTATCGAGTGGACTCTGAGAGACAGGAACGGCTGTCAAGACTTGTACTACGGTTGGTTCGTCTGCGAAAGGTCGAAAATAAGGATAAGAAGATAGCAGTTGTGTTGTCGGCTTATCCTACGAAGAGATCTCGTCTAGGAAATGCCGTCGGTTTAGATACTCCGGTTTCGACAATCAACATCTTGGAGGCGCTCAAGGAAGTTGGTTATTCGGTTGGGGAGTATCCTACTGATGGGGATGTGCTCATGGAGATGTTAGGACAGACCTTGGACTATCACAATCCTTTGGGATTCGGGTCACGTGCCGATTCAGCCCTAACACTTTCAGCTCAAAGTTATATATCGAGCTACGAAAGCTTTCCACAAGTGGTGCGCGAACAAATGGAACGTGATCATGGGGAAGCTCCCGGTGAAGCTTATGTGAACGAAGGTGAGTTGTATCTCCAAGGGTTGCGATTTGACAACGTATTGGTCTGTATTCAACCACCACGTGGTTTTGGTGATAATCCGATTGCCATTTATCACTCACCAGAGTTGGCGCCAACGCACCACTACCTTTCGTTCTATCGATATTTGGACGAGATCGAGCAGGTAGATGCCATTGTCCATGTAGGAAAGCACGGCACGTTAGAGTGGCTTCCTGGCAAAAGCGTAGGCCTGTCTAAGGAGTGTTATCCAGATCTGGCTCTTGGGTCTGTTCCGGTGTTTTACCCTTTTGTAATTAACGATCCTGGAGAGGGTACACAGGCCAAAAGGCGTGTACATGCGACTTTGATTGGGCACATGATTCCTCCTATGACCAGAGCTGAGACGTACGGCAACTTCTCAAGACTTGAAGCCTTGTTGGATGAGCACCAACGATTGACTTCTTTAGATCCATCCAAGCTCAAAAGAATCAGGGAACAGATCTATGAGGTTTTGGTCCAAACGGAGATAGACCAAGAGCTCGGACTCAAAGATACCCCGGATTTTGAAGACGCTGCTTTCGACGACTTCTTAGTCCATGTGGATGGCTATCTGTGCGAGATAAAGGATGCTCTCATTAGAGGAGGGCTCCACGTATTTGGTGTGCCTCCAGAAGGTGAGCAGCTGATTGACCTACTAGTTGCCATTACTCGAGAAGACCAACCTGGTGCAGATTCCCTTCGGGATCGGGCTGCGCAGATGTTGGGATTTGACTCCGGTTATGTTGGGCAACTCTCCAAGGTAGAACAGGTCGAAACTCTTGTCAAAGGAGAGATAGAGAGGTTAATCAGAAGCGGATTCAATGAGGACGATATTTCGAAAGCTCCGGATGTCTTGCGAGGTACCTTGCGCTGGATTGGCCGAAGCTTGCTTCCAGCCATCGAGCGGAGCAACGAAGAACTTACCAACCTATTAAAAGGTCTTGACGGAAGATTCGTACCCCCTGGACCGTCGGGATCTCCCACAAGGGGTATGTCAAACGCACTTCCGACGGGTCGAAACTTTTATTCGATAGATCCCAGATCCGTGCCTTCAAAACTTGCTTATGAGGTGGGTTGGACGTTGGCAGAAGGACTTGTGGAGAGATTTCTAGGAGAAACCGGAACTTATCCTCGATCTGTAGGGGTAGTGATCTGGGGAACTGCCGCCATCCGAACCGGTGGAGACGACATTGCTCAAGTGTTGGCACTTCTTGGCGTCCGACCAACCTGGAATGACTCGTCTCAGCGAGTTGTCGGTATTGAAGTCGTTTCCCTCTCAGAGTTAAAGAGGCCGCGAGTTGACGTGACCTGTCGCATATCAGGCTTTTTTCGCGACGCATTCCCTCAAAGTATAAAACTCTTGGATGAAGCGTTCTCGATCGTGGCGAACCTTGACGAGCCCCCTGAAATGAATCCTTTGACACAAGATCGAGGAGTTCCGAGAATATTTGGTCCTAAACCAAAAGCCTATGGGTCTGGCATCCTTCCACTTCTCGAGTCTCAACGCTGGCGGTCCGACGAGGATCTGACTGAGGTCTACCTTACCTGGGGCGGCTACTCATATGGGAAGCAAGGCTTTGGATTGCCTGATAAAGACGCCTTTCGTACACGCCTATCTGGTTTGCAGATTGCATCGAAAAATCAGGACAACCGTGAGCATGATATCTTTGACTCCGACGACTATCTACAGGACCATGGAGGAATGATAGCGGCTGTAAGACATCTAAATGGTGTTGCGCCTAAGGCATACTTCGGTGACTCGTCCGTTCCTAGCCGTCCAAGGGTGAAGTCGCTAGAGGAGGAGGTCTCAAAGGTCATCAGATCCCGTGTTGTAAACCCGAAATGGATCACTGCGATGATGGATCACGGTTACAAAGGTGCATTTGAGATGGCGGCAACTGTTGATTACGTCTTTGGCTATGATGCCACTGCACATGTGGTGAAGGACTGGATGTATGAGTCTATAGCGACCTCTTATGTACAAGACGAGCGCGTGGTGGAGTTTTTCAAAGTATCTAATCCTCATGCACTGACCTCTATATGTGAGAGATTGCTTGAAGCAAACGAACGCGGACTTTGGACTGCTAAGGGAGAGACGTTGAAGATGGTAAGAGATGCGTTGTTTGAATCCGAAGGCTGGGAGGAAGACAAGTGAATCGAAGATACTTTCCATTTTCAGGTGTGGTTGGCCAAGAGGACTTAAAGCTGTGCCTCATGCTGGCTTTGGTTGCTCCTGACATCTCTGGACTATTGATTTCCGGAGCCAAAGGATCGGCTAAAACAACCCTCGTCCGAGCAGTGAAAGAGCTGTTGCCAGAGCCGAGTAAGTTTGTCGAGATGCCTCTTGGTGTTACAGAGGATCGGGTGAAAGGCTCAATTGATATTGGTAAGACCCTCTCAGAAAAGGCCGTTCACGTTCAAGATGGGCTATTGGGAAAGGCCAACGGAGGAGTTTTGTATGTTGACGAGATTAATCTTCTGCCCGATCACATTGTTGATCTCATCTTGGATGCAGCTGCAACGGGGGTGAACATTGTGGAGCGCGAAGGTGTCTCGGTCGTCCAAGACGCCAGATTCGTGCTGATAGGAACAATGAACCCCGAAGAAGGCGAACTTAGGCCGCAGTTGCTCGACCGATTCGGTCTTTCAATAACCGTGCATGACTCTCTCTCCAAAGAAGATCGCGTAGAGGCCATCAAACGCCGACTTGCGTTCGACAATAATAGTTGTGAACTTCTGTCAGATTACTTTGACAATGACAAAACCTTGAAGTCCCAACTTGCGAGTGCTCGATCCCTTTTGGATCAAAAAAATTTGAACTTGATGTTATCTGAGGAGATCGTCTCCTTTGCGGTTGATCTTGCTTTGGATATTGGGGCAGAAGGTCTGAGAGCTGATCTAACCCTGCTTCGCGCATCTTTAGCACTTAGCGCTTTGGAAGGACACGATACTGTGAAAGTTGAACACGTCAAGAGAGTGGCTCCTTTTGTATTTGCCCACAGAAAGAAGATAAGCCAAAGTAGAACACCTTCACAAGGTGGTGGAGATGAACACACATCTGAAGGCAAGTCGAAAGGGAGTTCCAAAAAACGTGGAACTGGTGATAGTGGTGATGGCAAGAGAGATCCCAGAGAGTACCCCTCAGGATTCCATGACGTTTCCGACTCTCGCGGGAACTCAACAAGAAGTCAGCGCACCGAAAACAATGAGTTAAAAGAGGGTAGCAAGACTGCGATTGGAGATGGTGAGATAAAGGACGTTGCTTTAATGCTTCATCCAAATGTAGCCAAGGGTGAATCTTGGAAAAGGCTGGGACGTGAGGAGCGTACGACGTCAACGTTTTTGCCAGGTTCGTCGATAAACCTTGCTGCTTCAATTTTGAAAGCCCTAGAAGATAAGGATATGCACTCTTCGAACGTTGTTATTTCGGAGAGTACTCTAGTATTTCGTTCGCGCCAAAAAATTGCCGAATCTACTGTCATTTTTGTGGTGGACATCTCTAGATCCATGGGAGTGGAGTCTCGAGTGGCTCTTGTAAAAGAAGTAGCTGCATCTCTCTTGTCGTCTGCTTACGTAAAACGTCTCAAGGTAGCACTGGTAGTATTTGGCGGCCGAGAAGCGACCGTAGCATTAAGACCTACTAGAAGTCTCGAAGTGGTACGGGCTCGCCTTGAATCTTTAACGTATATGGGGCGTACACCGCTTGACTCCGCTATTGAACTAGCGCGAGAACTTGCTATTCAAGAGATGAGAAAAGGTGTTGAACCGATGCTAGTGTTCATTACTGATGGACGTGCTAACTTCACTAACTCTAATGACCCACCTTTTGAAAGAGCGGTGAAAGAGGCTCGGGAGATCAAAAGTTCTGGGATCACAGCTATGGTTTGTGACTTTGACCTTAGCAACGGTGGTATTAGCTACGCGAAGGAGATTTCAACAGAGATGGGTGCAACCTACTTAGAAATAGCCAAGAGCAAACTATAGCTGGTTTATCTCATGTGACCTATGGACGCTGTTGGTTCCCCATTCTTTCTCCTGTACGATCAATGTAACTGCGGCTTTGCGAAAGGTGTGACCATATACTTTGACGAATCGAAACGAGATCTTTCGAGTCGACGGTCCAAGTACCGTGATTTTGGGAGATAACCTGAAGATCTTGAAAAGACTGCCAAGCGAGACTTTTCAGCTTATCTACATAGACCCCCCCTTTAACACTGGTCGTACTCAACAGAGGCAGGCTATTAGGACAGTTCGCTCAGAAAATGGTTCCAGAATCGGATTCAAAGGAGCGTCCTATGAAACCGTAAAGGGCAAAATAACGTCGTACGACGATGTTTTCGAGGATTATTGGAGTTTCTTGGAGCCTCGTTTAGAAGAAGCATGGAGAACCCTAGCGGCCACTGGAACTTTATACCTACATCTTGATTACCGCGAGGTGCATTACGCGAAAGTACTTCTCGATGCGCTTTTTGGTAGGGAGTGCTTTCTTAACGAAATCATTTGGGCATATGACTATGGCGCCAGGACCAAGAATAGATGGCCGGCGAAACACGACAACATTTTGGTGTACGTGAAAGACCCTCGCAACTATCTCTTTTGTTCTGAGGAAGTGGATAGAGAGCCTTACATGGCTCCCTCGTTGGTTACTCCTGAGAAAGTTGCATTAGGAAAACTTCCTACAGATGTTTGGTGGCACACGATTGTATCTCCCACGGGAAAGGAAAAAACTGGGTATGCGACCCAAAAGCCTGAAGGAGTACTAAGACGAATAGTTCAAGCTAGTAGTAAAAAGGGTGACTGGGTCATGGACTTTTTTGGAGGAAGTGGAACCTTAGGGAAAGTTGCCAATCAACTTGAACGTCGTTTTGTCCTGGTCGACAAGAACCCCGAGGCTTTTGAGATTACCCAGAAGAGACTCGGCGAGGGATCTGACGAGTTGTCTATTCGCTATCTTGTCTACAACCCTGAGTTTTATGAATGAGACAACGGCCCATTAGTGAATGTATCTTCCTGGAGCGACCATCTATGAACGTAAATGAAAGCTCATTTACACTTTGTGTTAGATGGTGAATGCAAGATTTGAAAGAACGCGGCTGGCTTGATCTAGATCACCTGCAAAAGCTACATCGTCATTGAATTTAGGTTCTCCTCTACCCGCGATTAGTCGCATATAGGTTGACATCGACATCTCCAAGGAACAACTTTCATCTTGCTGAGGATCCGCAAGTACTCCACGTCCGTCTGCGACGGCTACTGAGAACGATGGTGCGTCGATAATGTGGAAGCCTACGACGGCTCCGTTATCGAGTGCGGCCTTCTTTGCAACCACGTAACCCATATTGGTCGTAGCCTCTAGATAAGCACGATGGGCTGCTTTGGTATCTAGTCCACCGTTTTGCCCTACCGCTTCTCTAATGTCTTGTTCATGGATCCATATGTCAAAGACGCGTATTGACATAAAGCGAGAGTATGAGACATCACCGATCGGTGACCAACCTACCTTTTCGAAGTCTTGTTCGTCCATTTTCTCGATGGCGTGCTCTCTGCGCAGAAGCGTTTCACTCAACGCTGTAACGATGTCCACTGCATCAAGAGAACGAAGATGCACGATCCATCTCTCATTAATGGCTCCGATAGAATTTCTTATGTGTTCAAAACCGTCAATATCTGCCTCGGGTGTAGCTTCTCCAAGAAGCATCTTCTCGATCCCTATAATGTGAGCAACGACATCGTGAACGTTCCAACTGGGACACGATGTCATTGCGGTAAACTTACTGTCGTCAATTGACTCCGCCACCATTACAAAGTTGTGCCATGCGTCCTTGAGATCGGTAACAACGCTGTCTCTATCATAGGTGGGGACTAAAAGTGGATTCATGGTTAATACTTTCTACGAACGGGGTCCATAGCGTCGTAATGTTCAATTCTACAGGAAGAGGATCTACTGAATCGACTTTGCGATCATAATACATATCCGCTTAGCGCTTCACGTTGATATCAAGCTAGGTTATATCCATGACTCCGGATAGATCTTTTGGGCACATGAGCAAGGGGATGGCCGAGCAACTCAGTGGACCATCGTTTCAAGGGTTGGCGACGTTTGCCCAGAGACCACTGGTCTGTGAATCAGAAGAGTTAGACGAGATACGACCCGACGTAGCCATAGTGGGTGCTCCCTGGGATGATTCTTGTACTAATAGGCCGGGTGCTAGATTTGGACCACGAGCTCTTCGGGCACTTGCTTACGGACCTGGCTCGTATCATCTTGATCTAGCTGTAGAGATGTTTGACCACCTTTGTGTCGTTGACTTTGGCGATGCATTGTGCTCCCATGGACTTGTAGAGATCTCACACAAGGCCATCGAAAAGAAGGTATTTCAAGTGGCGAGTCGTTCCATAGTCCCAATCGTGCTGGGAGGCGATCACTCCATTACCCTTCCCTCAGTGACGGCGGTAGCTCAAGCTCGAGGATGGGGACGTGTTGGTGTGGTTCATTTCGACGCCCATGCCGATACTGCGGACAACATCGGCGGGAACTTATTGAGTCATGGTACCCCTATGCGGCGCCTCATTGAATCAGGTGCTGTACGTGGCGAGAACTTTGTTCAGGTGGGACTCAGAGGATATTGGCCACCTCGAGAAGTATGGGAGTGGATGCGCGCTCAGGGTATGCGCTGGCATATGATGCAAGAGATATGGGAGAAAGGGGTTGCACATGTCATGGAGAGGGCTGTTTCAGAGGCCTTAGATGGTTGCGATGCAGTTTACCTTTCTGTAGACATTGATGTGTTAGATCCCGGTTTTGCCCCTGGAACAGGTACTCCTGAACCTGGTGGTATGACTCCTGCTGACCTGCTTCGAGCTGTCAGAAAAGTAGTCGGTTCGGTGAATCTGGTGGGCATGGATGTTGTCGAGGTCTCACCTCCTTATGACACCTCGGAGATTACGATTAATAACGCTCATAGGGTGGTTCTTGAGGTATTGGCGGCTTTGGCAGACACGAAGCGTTCTAAGGAAGAGATGAAGGCCTGAGGTACCCAGTGGAGTTCAAGATCGATCTACTTCCATGGTGACCCAAATGCAGTTGACTACTGCTGTAAGTTCCATCCATATGAAAGAGCGGATACCAAGATTACCCTCTTTCGTATGGACCGTAAGGAAACATCTAACTAGGCTCAGTTGAGCTTTACGAGCTAAGAGCCTCGTTCTCCTTCTTGACACCTTTACGAGCTAAGAGCCAATAAAGTAGAGCCCCGACAATAAGGCCGGTAAAGATCGAGAAATCAGCACCTCCTCCGGAGGTCTTTGTTGCTGTAAGATTTGAGATCGGGCCTACATAGTGAGGGTAGGCATCAAGAGCCATTAGCGCAGCTATCATGCCGCCTATTTGTGCTGTGATCGCTGGCCAGTGAATACCATTTCCCCTAAAGTACAGACCACCTTTAGTCTTTTGAAGATCCTCTGAAGAGTATCTCATTTTGCGCAAAAGCCAGTCAACTAGATAGATGGCGGTCCAAGGTGCTACCCAAACGATTATGAACAAGATGAATTCGTTGAGTAGATTATTGAATGAGCTTGCAAAAACGGCGTATGCTGCAAGAGCGGTGCATATGACAGTATCTAAAATGACCGCTTGCCATCGTTTTATCCTAAGACCTAGCGCCTGTAGGGTGACCCCTGAAGAGTAAAGATCCAAGGAGTTTATGGCAAATACTTGCACTATTGCGACTAACAAATATGGCCACAAGAACCATCCCGAGAAGGCGCGTGCCATGCCGGTAATAGAAGCGTTTTGGCTTCCCACAAAAGTTGCGACAGCCGTACCCAAGATCATGAGTAGCACCGATGGGATGTAACTTCCAAGGAATACAGACAAGACCGTTGCTTTTTTGGAAACGTCTCGTGGCAGATACCTTGAGTAGTCGTTGCCATTTTCGGTCCATCCAAGACCTGATGCCGAAATTATAAAAGCCAATCCTTCCATATATACTTGCCATGAAGCACCGTGACTAACTGCGTTCAACTTCACTTTAGTGACCGTCAAGATTGCGAAGACGATGAAAAGCGCTAGAAATGGCCAGAATAACAGCCGAAGGGTTTTTAGTATTTTTTCGTGTCCATATAAGGGAAGAACTAACTGTATAAGACCTGCTCCAACTACGAAAGCGATCTTTAGCGTGGTAGAGGGATGTACCACTCCTACCTTGTCCGCCAATGCTAGAGCTGCTAGCACAATAATTGCTACGCCTTCAGTTTCAAAGCCGACCTGGGTGAGCCAGTTGAAGAAAGCTAAGAGTTTGGATCCCTGTATTCCAAATGGTGCTCGATTTATTGTGAATGTCGTAGTGCCGGCTTCCGGGCCTTGTAGAGATGTGAGCCCAAGGAGCACATATGACAAATTGCCGATCAGAATAATGGACAATGCCTGTAAAAACGTAAATCCAAAGCCGTACAGTACGGCTCCATAGACCAAATACTCCACGTTGAATAGAGCGCCGGACCACATCCAGAATAAGTTGTGAGGCTTTGCCCACCGCTCAGTTGGCGGGATATAGTCAATTCCTCGTTGCTCTATACCGATCGGTCCAGCCTCGGCAACTGGAATCTCCAGTGCTTCTTTCAAAGTTCATCCTCCTTGTATGTGACTCATACTTTACTTGCTACTTCTAAAGGTATAGTGATGTCATGGGATCTGCGTGCCCAAGTAATTCAGATTCTCAGAGTCGATTCTGGCAGATGAGGCTAGGAAGTCTGTTAGCACTTGGCACAAGAGCCAAGTCAGGCGATCCGTCTTAGCATGAAGTTGCGAGTCGGGATTTAAAGACAATCCTAAAGTCCTAAGCGTCGACTGAACAATGAGATTTTTACGGATGAGGCTCTCTTCAAGTTTCATAACATTATTCATGGCCCGTTTGCCTTTTATGTCATTTCTCCAAAACTTTGATAGAACTCTGACCCTGTCGCGACTTTGTGGGGAAAGGAAAACGCCTATAACGTTACGTACTTGATCGTCAAGGTGGTCGATCTCAAGCAGAAGTGAAAAAGGAGCCGAGTATCTGTAGGTTAGTTTTCGTCGTTGGTGTATTGGATTTAAGCCTCTGTGTACGCCGGCGTCTTCCTGATTTTGAAGATAGTACTCATACGTTGCAGTAAATTCATAGATATCTTTCCTAATATCCAAAGTTGGGGATGCGACGTCACAAAAATCACCAAAGTCCTCTTTATGAACAAAGGGAGAGTGGACCAAGTCAAGAAAGTTGTCTAGAAGCAATCCAGCCGACCCTTGAATCTCTATAGGTGTGAGTGATCCCTCAAGAAATTCACTGGTTTTCGCTTCTGGGATATCCAATAGTGATGTCAAGGTCGGTTTTATAGCCACAAATATGACGCCGAAGAGTTCTTTTATTGCATGAACTCCGACCAACTGTGCTTTGTCTCGAGCGCTAACTTTGCCAAGTCCTGGAACCTTAACGCAGCTACCGTGAGAGTCAAACTCCCAACCGTGATAGGCGCATTTAATAGTATCTTTTGTACAGATTCCCCCCGATAGTGGAGCGAGTCCGTGCGGACAGAGATCCTCAAAGGCTACTAGTTCTCCAGCTAGCCTGGCAAAAACGTAGTCGACATTCAAAAGAGTAAACTTTTTTGGTGAGGTTCCGACTTCGCTAGAAAACGCTACAGGAAGCCACCCTCGTGCAAGTAGTGGATCGTCATTGAATAGGAGAGTATCGTTCTTGTCGGCATTGCTACTTAAAATATATCTCTCCCTTCGTACGATCTAGAGGAACTTGATTGTATTCAGTCTCTATGTATATCCATCGGAACGTATAGTAACTATACCCCAATCACTTGTCTCGTTTGTGTTAACTCTCTATTACCATTAGCTTGGAATTGTGCGCAATGCTTGAAGTGATTTGACTTGGAACTCTGGTATCTCAAATGATGTCGTGACCGGTGAAAAGAATCCGCTTTGACCGTCCAAACTCCAATGAGCTTTCCACAAGAGAGAGGCGTTCAGGCTGTAGTTGCCTGGATTAGACCACTCAATGGGAATACCTCCCATTGGCCAGGGATAACCGGGGGAGAGGAAGGGTCCCAGAGACTTGGTTTGCGAAGGTCCTTGCTGGCTGTAGGTGTTGATTGATGACACGTTGAGTTGTAACGACGCATTGGCAGTGATAGTGAGTTCTCCGTAAGGAGTAATATTGGAAAAAATTTGACTGAATGGGAACTTTGTCACTACGTAAGAAGGAGCTCCGACGAGTCCAAAACCTGGCGGTATCGTAAAAGTTGGGGAGGATAGATAATGCATGTACGTTTTAGACCAGACGTTGACTGCATAGGCAGAGAGTGAGGTGGGTGATGCATTAGAGGCGCAGAGCTGGTATCGAAGCAGAAACCGACTCCAAAGAAGTTGTGCATAGGAAAGTTCGACTTGGTAGCTGTAGCGATTTGAAGCGTCGTAAGTTTTGTATGAAATGCAAACCTTTGAGTACGAGTTTGCTGTGTGAACGACTAGTTGCGGTACGTAGATCGGCTGTATTTTAGCAGCCTCTCGCGTTTTTCTAGATCCGGTAGTATTTGAATCTCCCGATACAGTTATCCCTACCCCGGATCCTCCTTGGACTGGCTGAATAGGAGTAGGTTCTACGAAAAAAGTGGAAATACTGTGAAGCTCAGGTGTTGCAGCGACTAGTCCGACAACGAAAATCATCGGATATATGTTTTGAAATAAGATGCGCTTTATCCAGCTCATAGCGCCCTCCTTG
>JAJYGA010000118.1 GCA_021785255.1 Actinomycetes bacterium | reverse complement strand
TCTCTGAGCAGCTTTGCTCTAGGATACCCGAGATAACTTGAACCTCAAAGTTTAACCTTGGATCACAGCATAGGTTGTACAGAGATGATGCTGCGCCGGCTTTTGCATCGAAAGCACCAAAGACGATTCTTTTGCAGCGAGTGAGAATCAGTGCACCTGCACACATGGGGCAGGGTTCTAATGTGCTATAGAGCGTGACGTCTGTGAGGTATAACTTACCAAGGGCACGAGAGGCGTCATGGAGAGCAAGAAGTTCTGCATGAGCCGTGGCATCTTTCGCAAGCTCCTTCTCATTGTGGCGTCGGGACACTACCTCATCGTTGTAAACGCACACTGCTCCTATAGGCACGTCTGCATGTTCCAAGGCCAGGTCGGCCTCTTGTAGAGCTATTTTCATGAAGTATTCGTGATCGTTTTGCATGCATCTCCCTATTCGCTGAGCATGTCTACCTAAGTGTTATTTCGATTTTCTAGTCGGATGCGTCATTTCAACTTGCATATTGAGTTGATTCTGTAGTGTGCCAACTCTTGTCTATGTGGTTATGGCGACTCGACCATGTAATCTTCTCTGTCACTCGCGTACGAAAACCACTCAATAAACTAACGTTTTCGAAACAACATTATGGTGTTTAACAAGCCTGTAGCGTAGTGTAGATTTCGGGTAATTCATCCGATCGTTCCAAATATTTATTGGGGTGGTGAACCCTGTGTAATCCACCCGAGATGTGAGAAAACCGACCAAAATAGATACGGAAGAAATCATATGATCTCCAACAAGCGCCCAGACAAGTCATCGCGAAACTTGCAGCAGCGATTAGATGCGCAAACGGTGGCGAAACCATCACGGAGATAGCTCGGAGCTTTGGCATCACCGCATAGTGCAGGCGGAAGAACATCTCTGGCGGGATGAAAGCCGATGATGCTAAGTGCTTGAAGAACCTCGAGGCGAAGACCGAAGACAATCGTGGCTGATTCTCAACTTTGCCATGTGTTGCTGCACGTATCGATGTAATAGTTGATTTCGATATGGTGTCATCTTCACATCGAGGGATCTAGGGTCGTACTGGTACGATTGCAGTCACAAAGCAATCTTCGTTTATTAATATTAATTCAGAGCGAAGTTACTTTGAATTTTGATTTTTGAGTATCTCTAACTCTTTCTTAAAGCCGGCAGCTATGGCAGATATCCCGATCTCAAAGGCTGTCTGAGCCCGTAAGCTCTTTGTGGGGTTGAGTTCTATTGACTTTTTCAGGAGTGGTACCTCGTCTCGCAGCGTACTGGTGTCTATCATGATCTCAGGAGCAACCATATCTATTGCAGAGCCGACAAGAAAAGACTCGACTGCAGTGATCCGCGTTGCCGTAAGTTCCAATGGCCACCCTGCATCAAGAAAACCTCTTACTACCCCCTCATACATAAAAAGAGCTACAGGTGCAGAAACAGGTCGTGTAGCAAGCAACTTAATGGTGTTTGGATGGGCTGCCAATGCATGAATATAAGAACGAGCCCATTCGATGAGAGCCTGATCCCAAGGCATCTCGAGAAAGAAACTTGAGTTGATGGGTCGGGTTACAAGTGCACGAACGAGTTCCGTTAGCTCGTCTTTGGACTTGATGTGGTTGTATAGCGATGAGGTCTTGACATTTAGCGTTCTTGCAACATTGCCAAGCGTGTATGCGTGCTCTCCCTGCTCGTCAATGACTTTGAGGGCAGCCTCGGCAATCTTCATCTTGCTTAGCAAAGGCGTCTTGGGTCTAGCCAACGAACCTTACCTCTCTTGAACGAACTTGGGTGTTTGTGTAGTTTGATATTTGCGTAATATTAGTTCCAAGCACTTGCGATATGCAAGAGCGATAGAACCAGCATCTGCCGTTGATTTTAGGGCGTGAAGCGCCTCGGCGCAACAGCCAGACTTACTGCGGCACCCACAACTTTTCGCTGAGAGCTGCTGCCTTCCGGCCCTGACTCGGTTCACGAGGCTGCGCCGCGCAGGGTCCAGCTGTTGCGCCAAAGCGCTCCACACCTACTATGATAGTCTTTCGAATCCGGAGGGGTGCGAGAGTGGCCGAATCGGCGCGATTGGAAATCGCGTGTGGGGAGACTCACCGTGGGTTCGAATCCCACCTCCTCCGCATTATGGGTTACTCTGACTAGAGAGGTGCGGTGAGTGTGGTGGGTTCTTCTATAGGATCAGCCAAAAGTTTTGGTAAACGAAAAGGCGATCGAGTATAAAGCTATCCCCAAGACGACCGTTGCTAAAAGGTTCAAGACTCCGAAAGTGCGTTGTCCTCGGGTCGTAAGTAGAGAGAATGACTCGTACATAAGAGTTGAAAAAGTGGTGAATCCTCCGACGAAACCTACGCCTAGAACTGCGACGTACACACCTGGTAAGGACTTGATTGCTCCTAGTCCATCTATGACTCCCAGTGCGGTGGCGCCCAGCATGTTGACGGCGAAGGTGCCAAATGGGAAGAAACTGTCTGTATGACCTTGAATATTTCGGTCTAGTAGGTATCTGCTTACGGCTCCTAGTCCTCCGAGAATGCCTACCAATAAAATTGTTACCATAGACCGAAGCTCAAATCAGCCTATAGTAACGACTCTGCGTGACTGTGACCAATGTACCGGGTAGCTGATCTTTCAACCAGGTCAAAAACTTCTCTATGCGAGCGCTTCCGGAATCTATGAGCAAGATCTCCCCTGTGGTCCTCAAACGACAAGAGGTGGCCTTGCTCGACCTCGTGTGAAGATCCGTAACCTCCGATAGCTCTAAAAAGAGAAGCTCCCATGAACCCAAAGTGCAAAGCCGTGCTAATTACCTGGTCTGCCACCACTTTGTGATCAATAACATCTGGCTGATTTAGGTTAACTACTCCCTGTAGTCCGTCTTGAAAGCTCTCCAGCATCTAGGACTCCACTCTCAGACTTCTAACGAGTCGTACCGAAAATAAGGCAACTCCAAAAGCAACGATGCCTAACAGTAAACTGATGACAGCGTAGGTTATGGCCAAAGAGATTGGACCGTGACGGGAAAGATCGAAAATACCGGCACATAACGTTGAAAAGGTCGTTAAACCCCCACAGAATCCGGTTCCCCAGGCCGCTCTAATGTTAAGTGCGTTGACCGGCTCAAACTCAGAAAGGTATGAGATTACACCACCTAGCACAAAGGAACCAGCTATATTGGCGATCAGTATGCCATAAGGGATAGAGGTCACACTACCGTCTAGCTGCGAGATCTGGTCGCGCAAAATTGTACCTAGTAGTCCTCCCAGAAATATTAACGCGAGGGTCCTTGGTGATAGATGCCTCATGTCTTAGACATATTAGCCGGAACTCCCTGCCCTACGATAACTGTAAGACGATGACCTGCTTTTGGCTTTTGGCGGAGGAACCGACTCAACATATCGATTGGATCTTTACGGTTTTGTTTATTATAGAGATGCTTTGCCTTCAGTTGGAACCTGGTGGGTACGGTGAGAGTCATAAGTATTTTGTCGCCTCAATTGATTGGAGAGTCATGGAAGAGTTGAGGACTCAAGCAACTCAAAAGATATTGCTTGGCAGAGTTAAAAAAGGTATTACGTGGGCGGCACTGTCTGAGGAACTAGGAGTTCCAGTACTTTGGTTAATTTCGGCAGCCCTTGGTGAACACGCATTTTCAAAAGGTGATGCTGAGAAGTTGGCAATTATTTTTGAACTCTCAGATGATGAACAGACATCCCTTGGTGTTATCCCAATGAGAGGTACACGTGAGGTTCCGCCGTCAGACCCCACCATCTATCGATTCTATGAGGCTCTCTCGGTCTATGGAGGAGCGATCAAGGAGATGATTCACGAACTCTTTGGTGATGGAATTATGAGCGCAATCAATTTCTCCATGGATGTGACCAAAGAGACACGTTCGGATGGAGATCGTGTCGTTGTCACTATGAGCGGGAAGTTTCTACCCTATGACTGGAGATCCTAAATGATTTCCGTTCATGATTGTTTTCGAGGAATCTAAAACTCGATCGGTGTGTGCATCAGGTTCTAAGAGACCGGCTTTGATTGGGAGACTGTTCATGTGAATCTGGAGAGCTTCGGATTTTGTAGAGGGAGTTTGATGGTTTCGAGACGTGTCCATGAACCGCGCTTGGTTGAGACGCTTTTGTGGTTCCTCAAATCCGATTACGACATCAGAGCTGTTACCGACAGTTCACTGTGGAGAGATAAGAATTTGCTCAGTCCTTGGTGTGAGTGAGGTTTTAGGAGTACGAATTGATCTTTGGGAGTTAGGGCTGTTTCTTTTGGTGGTTTGTGCAGAGCTTAGCTTTCCCAACCTGAGGACACGTCTATGTTCCAAAGCGGAGCTGAGAAGTCGAGAATGAGACAAATCCACGTCGATAGATCTCTGTATCTGACGTCGTTGTTGAAGAGGTTGATGGTAATGCTGTGTCTACGTCGTGGTCATGAAAGACGTAGCTCTTCTGCTTGACAAGAACTAACAGGAGGTAAATCACCTCGCTCACGTATGTAACTATTTCGGGTACTTAGCAATTCTAAGAATTTGCCGTGTAAATCCTCAAGAATTGCATAGAGAGAGACTTGACTTCGATTTAACTAGTTTGTAACATAGTGTTCACGGAAGTGGAAGCGCTTCCATAAGAGTTGTGCAGCGGTTGCATGGGTGGGGATTATGGTTACAGAGCGCCAGCGTGTTAGCATCTTCGATGTGGCCAAGATGGCGGGCGTTGGAGTTGCAACGGTTTCCAGGGTGATCAACTCAAGTCCACAGGTCAGCCCCTCCACGAGGAGAAAGGTGGAAA
>JAJYGA010000172.1 GCA_021785255.1 Actinomycetes bacterium | reverse complement strand
GAGCCAGCATTTCTCTTGGGTCGCTTGGGAAAGTTTTTGTCTCTGCCCTACGTCGTCGTGGTGTTTGGAGCCGAGTTCGTAGTTCCTGCTCGTGTCCCTATTCTTCGTAAAGAACTTGCAAGGACATTAGAGGGTGCCACTGCTGTGATCGCAGGCGGAGAATACCCCGCTCTTGAAGTTACAAAGTTCATGGATGCATTAGGGAAACCGGTTAAGGAGAAAATTTCAGTGATCAGGCCCGGCGTTGATCACTCGTACTTTAGACCGCCCGGGCGGGACGAGAGAGTCGAGTCTAAAGAGTACTTTGGTATTCTCCCTGACCAAAAAGTCGTTGTATTTGTCTCCAGGCTTGTGCCGAGGAAAGGCGCAGATACCGTCATAAAGGCCGTATCTATGATTGACGTTAAAGTACGTCCTAGAGTTCTTTTGGGAGGAACGGGTCGAGAGGAGAAACGACTAAGACGACTGGCTGAAGACTTAGCAGTAGATGCGACATTTTTGGGTGGGCTCTCAAAAGGGGAGCTGCGTAAGCTGTATTGGTCCGGTGATGTGTTCGCAATGGCAGCGCGATCTAGGTGGATGGGACTTGAACAAGAGGGTTTTGGTATCGTATTCTTAGAAGGTGCAGCCTCCGGCCTACCGGTTGTCGCCGGGAAAAGTGGTGGGTCGTTTGAGACACTTCTCCCTGGTACCACTGGATTTTTAATCGATCCACCTAATAGTCCTGTACTTGTAAAGAAGGCTATAGAGTCTATTTTGGAAGATCCTAAACTCCAAATAGCACTTGCTTCAGCAGGAAGAGACTTTGTAGTTGAGCGATTTGACTACGATGTTTTGGTAGGAGAGTTGAAGAAGGCGCTGCAAAGTGTAGTGATAAGCTGACTTGTGTCATAGTATCTAAGTGGGGTTTCCGCGAGGAATTTAGCTAGGAGTAGATGTGGAGATAGCCTCTGAGACGATAGTTGTGAAGGCGACACCTAGTGAGTGTTTTTCTGTAGTGACGGATTTTGAGTCCTATCCGCTTTGGGCTTCAGATATAAAAGCAGTTGAGGTGAACTCTTCAGATGAACAAGGGCGCGCGTCAGAGGTGACTTACAGAGCTGTTGCTTTTGGTAGAAGCGCTTCGTACACCTTGACGTATGATTACTCCAACGCACCGTACGAGCTGAGCTGGGTTCTTGTCCGTGGCGATATTGTCTCCAAACTTGATGGGTCGTATCATCTGAGTGCGTCTGAGGATAACTTTACACAGGTGACCTATCAACTAAGCGCTGAACTAATCGTACCTTTCCCTGGTTTTGTAATGCGCCGAGCTGAATCCAAGATTATTCATGCTGCCTTAGAGGATCTAAAGCAGCGAGTTGAGTCAAATATCTCTGCTAAGTAGTGCTAATAGCTTAAGTAGAGTCGTTTTGGTTGATAAATCAAGCTACTGGGTTGGACTAGACGTTGGTGGTACTAAGTTGTCGATCTCCTTAGTGTTTGAGAACGACGAACCCTTGAATCTGGGTTACATGAATCTTTCTTCTCTCTCTGACATAAGAGATGCGGCTTCTCAACTACTTGGGGATTTCACTTTGAAAGATGCCAATGGTATAGGGGTTGGAGTGGCTGGATGGATTAGTAGCATATCGAAGTCGGTAGTATTTTCCCCTCATCGACCGGAGCTTGTAGGTGTTCAAATACCGGCACTTCTTAACGACTCCTCTTTAAGTAGAGTCGTGCTTGAAAACGACGCTAACTGCGCAGCGTTGGCGGAGAGAGACAACTCTTGGGGACCTCTAAGTGTGATAGTCAACTTTGGAACCGGTATTGGAATGTCTGCCCTTTACCAGGGACAGTTATTTAAAGGTGCAAATGGTTTTTTTGGTGAACTCGGACACTGTTATGTAGGAGGATCTTTACTTTGTGAATGCGGAGCTACCGGTTGTCTTGAGGCAGAGTTGAGATCATGCTTTGTGAGTGATCAGGACAAAGCCGAGATAGCTGCTGAGAAAAAGCGCCGCTATGTCATGCTTGGCGCTCATGGAGTGAGTTGGATAATAAGAATAATGAACCCTTCTGAAGTTATAGTTGGAGGCGGGGTTCCGCTTGGATGGGATAGCTTTGTTGAGGAGATCTCTGCTGAGGTGTCGAGGTATTTTCCCTCGAGTCACAGTTTTGTTCTCCCGAAGTTCAAGGCTGCGACGTACAAGGAGTTCTCTGGTTCTGTGGGTGCAGCTATATTGGCTCGTAGCATTTTCAATTAACAAAGACAGCAAATAACAGTGGCGTGTACGATTAATATGTGCAGTTTCGACGAATTGATTCTATCCCTCCCTATGTGTTCTCTGTCGTAGACTCGAAGAAGAGAGATGCGCGCAGGGCTGGTAAAGACGTAGTGGATCTAGGATTCGGGAATCCTGATATTGCATCCCCGGATATTGCAGTTGAAAAATTGGTGGAAGCGGCGCGGAATCCGAGAAATCATCGCTACTCAGTCTCGAAAGGCATCCCTAATCTACGAAAGGCTCTTTCGGAGAGATATAAAAGTCTTTATGACGTAGACCTTGACCCAGAGACGGAGGTAGTTGCAACTATAGGTGCGAAGGAAGGTCTCGCTCATCTCATGTGGGTCCTTTTAGGACCTGGAGATGTTGCTTTGGTACCTTCGCCAAGTTATCCTATCCATATCTTCGCTCCACTTTTTGCGGGGGCTGAGGTGGTACAGGTTCCACTGGGTGTGTCTGACTCCAAAGACTCCATCCCCGAGGAGGAATTTTTCCAACGCCTTGTCGAAAGCTATGAAGCTACCTGGCCGCGGCCCAGAGTCGTAATTGTGTCCTTTCCCCACAACCCAACGACAACTTGTGTTGATTTCAGCTGGATGAGCCGACTTGTGAGATTTGCCAAAGAACGTGATGTGGTGCTGGTTCATGACTTTGCGTATTCTGACACCTATTTCGATGGATTCAAACCACCATCTATACTGCAGGTCCCCGGAGCAAAAGAAGTTGCCGTAGAGCTATACACGCTTACAAAGTCGTTTTCGATGGCCGGATGGCGTGTGGGTTTCATGGTTGGCAACGCTGAAGTCTGTCAGGCGCTGGCGAAGATGAAGAGCTACCTGGACTATGGTACATTCCAGCCCATACAGATAGCCGCAACAGTTGCGCTTCGTGAGGCTCAGAACTACCCTGCGGAGGTGACTGAAGTTTATAGGCAGCGTCGCGATGCTCTTTGTGACGGTTTGGTAAAGCTTGGATGGGACGTCAAAAGACCTAGAGGGACCATGTTTGTCTGGGCACCCATTCCGGCTAAGTACCGTGCTCTTGGCTCTTTGGAGTTCGCCAGCCTAATGATTGACGAGACGGAGGTTGCGGTCTCGCCAGGAGTTGGTTTTGGCCCGGGCGGCGATGGATATGTTAGATTTGCGTTGATTGAGAACGAACAACGAATTGCACAGGCGATAAGGAATCTAAAACGATTAGAACTCTAATCCTATTTTTTCATCCAACCCGCCGGGAAACCCCGTCTTTAGGGCGGGGAGGGATAGGCGCATATTAGCTCGGCCTCCTTTGGTTCTCTATGTATGTCTGTAATACATCCAGGCTTGCGCCTCCTGCTGATCCGACAAAATACGACGGTGACCAGAAGTGTGTTCCCCACAGATACTTCCTTACTTGTGCCGACCTCTGTTTGCGTAGCATCCTGGCCGACACGCCCTTGAGAGAATTAACAAGATGAGATAGCTGTAGGGTTGGTGGATATTCAACTAGGAGATGTACATGATCGTCCTCTCCGTTGAACTCGATTAGATGAACGCCAAAGTCAACACATACTTGTTCCATCGCTGCTTTACAGACATTAAGCAGATCGTCGTTGAATACACCTCGTCTGTATTTGGTAACAAAGACCAAGTGAGCCTGAAGCGAACAGACTACGCTCCTACCTCTACGGAACTCTTTAGGAAGTGTGCTCAGCGTCATATAGATCACGTCTGATGATAGATGTGAGCAAGATCGTCATCCCTATCAAGATCCAATCAGATCGCAAGATAACAGACGATTTGGGTGCGACCCTACGAGCTTGCAATGCTGGCTAACTACATCTCCACCGTCGCGTGGGATAACAAAGAGTTTTCCAGGTTCGGCATTCACCGTCTGGTGTACGCAAAGGCAAAAGAGGAGTTTGGCCTTGGTGCTCAAGCCACAGTCAGGACAATCGCGAAGGTAGCAGATGCCTATAACTCCGGCGATCAAAAGTTTCGACGCACACACAAGAGGCAGTTCTCATGGAGTTCAGCGCAACCCTTTGACTCCAGAAACATGTCCTGGAACCTTGACAACAAGACACTGAGTATCTGGACGACCAACGGACGAGCTAAGTCAGTGCCATTTCTCTGTGCTGATTGGCAGCTAGAGCTTCTCAAGCATAACCCGATTGCCGAGAGTGATCTGGTGTTTCGCAAGGGGTCGTTCTACATCTACACAACGATAGATGTCAAAGACGAGGCCATGAACGAGTCCCCTAAAGGATTCTTGGGCGTAGACCTTGGCATAATCAACATCGCCACTTTGTCAGATAAGACAAACTTTTCAGGCAAACACCTAAACCATGTTCGTAATCGCAACCTGCGACTACGACGTAAGCTACAAAAAAAGGGAACACGATCTGCAAGGCGTCTACTGGCCAAACGATCAGGGCGTGAAGCCAGATTCGCAAAAGACGTAAACCACTGTATCTCCAAGAAGATAGTTACTAAGGCTAAACGCACCGGTTATGGAGTTGCCCTCGAAGACCTCGAAGGTATCCGTAATCGGGCACGGTTACGAAAGCCACAGCGAGTA
>JAJYGA010000073.1 GCA_021785255.1 Actinomycetes bacterium | reverse complement strand
GAGGCTCTGTATTAGGACTCCCTCTTTTATATCTGCAATGATCTCCTCTTGTGATCTATCCCCTGGCTTTAAGGCAATGGCGCGCGCTCCAGGGGTAGGTACTCCTGCTGAGCCACCCCTTATCGCGTTGGCCGTGGACCTTATACCGTCTTTATTGGCGGTGTAGCTATCGTAGAGATAGTTCTTTAGTTTTCCGTTTTCAACAAGATGGTTTGCTCTTGAAGCCAAACCCTCCGCGTCGAATCGAGAGGCCGATTGGAAACGAATATCTGTTGGATCATCGACGATATCGACTACCTCAGATGCGATTGGTTCGCCCCTACGCCCAACGAAGATGGAACGTCCTTTTTGGATCGCCTCCGCTGAAAGAGAACCTGACACAAGAGCGAACAAGGTAGAAGAGACTCGCGGTTCCAGAACTACTTTCAGCGTCCGCGATCTGGTCTTTTTGGCACCAAGTAGTCTGATAGCTCGCATTACGGCGTCATTAGCTGCTTCTTCAAGTGAGACGTCGTCAAAATACCTAGAGACGCTATAACCGTAGCCAGTGTGAGAGTCGCCGTTGTCTCTTGCTACGGTCATTGCAGAGGCGATTGCGTAGCTGCTTTCAACTTGTCCAAAGATGCCGCTGGTCGACGCGATGAGCGATTCTCCAAAAAAATCGCTGTACAGTGCTTGCGGAACTTCGGTAATTCTTTTGTCTTTTGCTAAGATCATCCTTTCCAGATCAAGAGCTCGCGAGACTTTTGCATCCGTAGGTACGGTGGGAATCTTGGGGTCGAGTAGAACCATGTCGGGGTAAGAAACATCGTCGGGCTCTGCAAAAGTGGCGTAGGGATCGTAGGTGGCATATTGAGTGTTGTCACGAGCACTCTGTAGGCAGCGTGCAATGAGCGACTCGTCCAAGCTGCCTACGCTTGAGAATCCAACCTTGCCACCTGAGAGCACTCGAACTCCCAGCCCTCCTTCGGTGGCCTGGGTTAGGGACTCGACTTCACCATGATAAGCGATGACCTCGGTTGAAGTGGATCGACTAATTACGACTTCAATGGACTCGTCAGGCTTAGCTGAATTGATGATCTTTTTGGCGATAAGTTCGAGAGAAAGATCTTTAGACATCTGCAGTACCTCCGAGGGTCATCGCGGAGATCCTAAGGGTAGGCTGTCCTGTCCCCACGGGAACAGACTGCCCATTTTTGCCACAGCTGCCAGCAGTCATGTCAAAGTCACTGCCTACCATGTCTATGTTGGCAAGGATCTCTGGACCGTTCCCGATCAGTTGTGTGTCTCTCAGCGGTGAGGTTATCTTGCCGTTTTCAATTAGATAGGCTTCTTGAGTCCCAAAGACGAAGTCGCCCGTGGCCGTATTCACCTGTCCACCAGTTAGACGAGCTACATAGACACCCCGTTCGGTCTGAGCCACTATATCATCTGGGTCGCTCTCTCCTGGTAGGAGGTAGGTGTTTGTCATTCTTACCATAGGGAGGTGTCGATAACTTTGACGACGTCCATTCCCAGAGGACTCCCGATTGAAGGTTTTCGCTGAGTTCGAGTCCCACATGTAGTCTTCCAACATGCCATCCCTGATCAAGACGTTGTAACGTCCTTCCTCACCTTCATCGTCAAAACCATAGGTTCCCCACTGTTTTGAGACGGTTCCGTCGTCGACCAAAGTTACAAGAGAACTGGCTACCACTTGACCTAAGCGGCCTGTATAAACGGAGGTGTTTTTCTTGATGTGGTCGGCTTCAAGACCGTGTCCACATGCTTCGTGGAAGAGAATCCCGCCGGAACCTTTTTGGATGACAACGGGCAATGTGCCAGATGGTGCAGGCACTGCCGCAAGTTTCACTGTAGCTCGTTTGCTAGTGTTCTTGGCAAGCTCTTCGAAGTCAATCATGTCCAAAAATTCTTCGAAACCTACGGTATAGGCGACAGGTTCATATCCACTTTGGAGTCCGGTATCGCCCTTGGCAACGGATTTTATTGCAACTCGGGAACGCAAGGTACTTTGATCGATGAATCTTCCGTTGGAGTTTGCTAGTACGAAGTGACGCCCACTGATACCCATTGAAGTGGTCACCTGTACTATCGATGAATCTACAGATCGAGCTACATCGTCCATGAGTGTCAGTTCTTGAACTGCTCTCTGCTTGAAATATCCGAGATCTACCGTTTCACTCTGTCCGTGGATACGGATTCCAGAGAGGTCAACGACCCGTGTGTGACTGTTTGGACTGCTTTTAGCTACCGATCGAGCAGCGTTCGCCGCTTCGATTAAACCCTTTTCAGTTATATCGGTGGTGTGGACAAAACCCGTTGTTTCTGCGTAGATGACTCGAATGCCAGCGCCCTTGGAGGCGTAGTCGCTTGCGCCCTCAACTTTTTGGTCTTCCAGTCCGATAGAGCTAGAGAAGGAGTCTTCTACAAATATCTCTGCAAAATCGGCTCCACAGCTGAGGGCGTGACCTATAACTTTGTCTGCTACTTCTTTATTCAACACGGGGTGCCCCCTAATCAAACTCTTTGACCTAGAATTTACCTTGCACTTTAAAAAGTGTTGCAGTGATGCTCGTCAAATGAGCATTCAAGTATTGGGTTTATGCGCTAGGTTGATCTACCGAGATCTCCCAGTGGAGGCGATGTGCTGGACAAGTTGAAAAGTCTCTGGCCAAAGTTCAGATACGTGCTATCGTTGATTCTCCTTGCCTGGCTTTTCCAGCGGGTCCATTGGTCTGCGATTGTTCCTAAGAGGCCGGGAATGATGCGTCTTTTAGTTTTGGCGGCAGTTATTGGCGTCGCGGCGGTCCTTCTTTCTATAGTTCGTTGGCAAAGAGTACTCGTTGCACTGGGTAAGCCGACTCGACTTAGTACATTAACTCGTTACTACTTTGCTGCCTTGTTTGTGTCAAATTTCGTTCCGTCAACGGTTGGTGGAGATGTTGTCAGAGTGAGTTGGCTGCGTCGACGTTCTGGATTGGGTGACGCCGTAGCCTCTGTCGTACTTGAACGATTGACTGGCTGGATAGTGTTGCCATTTCTTATTCTGAGCGGGCTGTTGGCAAATCCACAACTGCTTCGACTCGGGTCCTCTTCGCGGTTAGTAGTCGCTACCGCTATGGTCACCTTATTGGCTTTGGTGCTGATAGTTGGTCTTGCTACGATGGTTGAGCCTAAATCCCTTGAGATCCGCAACGGTATCTTTGGAATAGTCGATGCTACGAGGTATGGAATTCTCCGCCTCACAACTAATCCCAAAGGAGTTATTGAGGTTTTATCGGTTAGTTTTGCGTATCAACTTACTATGGTTATTTCGGCTTTAGCGGTAGCTGATGCCTTGGGTTTGGGGTTGCCGTTGACTGCGATGCTGGCTTTTGTTCCCGCGGTGGCAATTTTGCAGGTCGTTCCGCTGACGATTGGAGGTTTGGGGTTGAGAGAAGGAGCGTTTGTGCTCTTTTTGCGCCCTTTGGGCGTTTCTACCTCTCAAGCCGTTGCTTTAGGACTTTTAATCTATTTAATAAATGTAGTCGTATCTTTGATAGGAGTTCCTGCTTTTGCTATGGGTGCAGATGACAAATCAGTCTCATTTAGTTCGGAATAGTTCTGCAATTGATCGTTGTTATTGATGTAAAAAGGTTCTATAGGACCTATAAGGTTTGGAGTACTTTTGTCAGAGTTACATTCACTTTCTGGCGGTTCGGATCTCGCTGTGGGAGATGAAGCACCCCGGTCTTTAGATAAGATTGCGTCTTTGGTTGACAATCGAGTCCGTGACTTATTCGAATATGAGATCGTGCGCTGGGGTACCTTAGATGACTCTTTTGTTCGTCCTTTGAGAGATCTCATGGAGTTTGCTCTTGCAGGTGGGAAACGACTTAGACCAGCTTTTTGTTACTGGGCATACGTAGCAGCAGGTGGAGATGATCCCGATTTAAATGTTCTTGACGCCGCTGCCGGGCTGGAGTTGCTACATTGTTTTGCCCTTATACACGATGACGTCATGGACGACTCTCCTTTTCGTAGAGGCTCTGCCTCTGTGCATGCCAGATACGAGTCTTTTCACAAAGGTGCTGAGCTTCATGGCGACTCCAAACGTTTTGGTGACGGCATAGCTATTTTGGTTGGAGATCTAGCCTTCGTATACGCAGATAAACTTCTTGAGGCCGCGCCGATGAGAGCCAGACAGGTTTTTTCGGAGCTTCGTCTTGAAGTTAACTTCGGTCAGTATCTCGATGTCGTAGGAACGGCGAGAAGATCCTTTGATGTCAGTTTTGCGACAAAGGTGGCTATATATAAGTCCGGAAAATATACTGTCGAACGTCCACTACACCTCGGTGCAGCGTTGGCCGATGCGACAGAGGCAATCTATGCTCACTTATCCCTTTATGGTGTGCCCTTGGGCGAAGCCTTTCAACTTCGCGACGACGTTTTAGGTATCTTTGGCGAGTCCGAAAAGACGGGGAAACCCGTAGGGGATGACTTACGAGAAGGGAAACCCACTTTACTTTATGCACTTGCAAGAGATAGAGCAAATGAGCGAGAGCGGGAGATTTTGGATGAACTTTTTGGAAGAGAAAATTTAGATACGAGAGAGATAGAGGTACTCCAGGAGATCTTTGTAAAGACTGGGTCTCTGACATCTGTAGAGTCCAGAATCGAGGAGCTTACTGAGCTGGCAATAGCGGAACTTCATCTCGGAAGATTTGACGCTCAAGCCACCTCTGAACTTGAAAAACTGGCTGAGTTCGTGGGTCGTCGCCGGAGTTGATCAAATGGGAGCGCCAACCCCGTCTGTAAGGGCGGGGTCGAGCGACCTCTGTAACACCGTCGAGGCAAAATAGCACTATGAGCATTCGCGAGCGCCTCTATCCACGAGAACAGGAGCTAAG
>JAJYGA010000107.1 GCA_021785255.1 Actinomycetes bacterium | reverse complement strand
GTGGAGCTCTCTACAACGTGGAGCTCTCTACAACGTGGAGCTCTCTACAACGTGGAGCTCTCTACAACGTGGAGCTCTCTACAACGTGGAGCTCTCTACAACGTGGAGCTCTCTACAACGTGGAGCCCTACATCTGAGATGAAAAATAACTGGCTCACGGCAAAGGGTGCACTTAGGCTGCTGCTGCAATGGCATTGGCTGGGAGTTGCGTTTGGAGTAATGAATCCTATCAGATCCACCACTCCGGGCTGGGAGGATGTTACTGCAACATCTGCACCTGACTTACAAGTTGAGCCGTTCGGACCATATAACTCATGGCAACTTTTGCGAACGTTGAAGTTCACACGATAATAACTGAGGAACATAACAAAAGGAGTTCCCGTCAACTTAATATTATCTCCATGGCTTCTTCTTGCTGGATTGAACTTACTAGTAACGATGTCTCTGACAGAGCGGGCGGCGTACTGGCAGTACAGCCAATAGGGGCTGTCGAACAACATGGTCC
This sequence comes from Actinomycetes bacterium, assembly GCA_021785255.1. GTDB lineage: Bacteria > Actinomycetota > Acidimicrobiia > Acidimicrobiales > Acidimicrobiaceae > Ferrithrix. The sequence continues at coordinate 22,192 of JAJYGA010000107.1, read as the reverse complement.
ACATCTTCCATTGGGAACAGACTCCATTGTTGCAGAGTCGGTAGCCACTGAGGCCATCGCTCGTTTTAGCGGATCGGCACTCTTGTTACCTACAATCGCTGTAGCTCTATCTCGTGAACATCTATGGGCACCAGGGACGATAAGTCTTAGTCCTCAGACCCTTTTGAGCCTCCTTGATGACGTTGGACAATCTCTCCAAAGTGCGGGAGTTAACCGTCTAGTGTTCCTCAATGGACATGGTGGGAATAGTGCTATTCTTAGGGTTATCTGCAGGGAACTGAGAGTCCAATACGGCCTTATGACATTTCTCGCGCATCCACAACTACCGTTAGATCAAGGGGGCGTCGCCCAAGACGACACAGAGATGGGTTTTGCAGTACACGCGGGACGGGTCGAAACATCCATCATGCTTTATCTCAGGCCAGAACTCGTTGTACTAGATCGTGCCGCTCGACATGTTCCAGAGTGGTTAGGAGACTTTGAACATATTGGATTTGGTAAAGAAGTGACGTTCGGTTGGTCATCTCAAGACTTTGGCGCCACCGGGGTAATTGGTGATCCGACATTGGCCACCACAGACCAAGGAAAACTTGCCTTTGAATCCGCAGTTAACCGATTTGTTGAAGTACTCTCAGAAGCTAGCATATTTGCATTCCCACCATCGGCGCTGCAGTAACTAAACGATGAGTTCGCCCATCATCAAGGTCGCTTTGTTCTAGCAAAGTGCAAAAGTGATACAGATGTAGTAAAGTTGGTCGGACATTTGACGATCAACGTCGAACCTGCTCTCCGATAAGTGAAGAACAGTAGCGATAGGCGTCGATTACGGGCCTTTGGTTATGATTCCCATGATTACCGTGTCGCTCTTTCAACAACTAAAGCCATATCACCCTTTAGCGCAGAACGTCACTTCATTAATTGCTAGACGACAAGTTAGGGTGAATGAGGTAAACGCTAAAAAGCTAGACACGATAGTTAACGGGTTCCTCCTGGTTTTGGATGATCGACTTCAGATACCTACTAGGGTATAAGAAAGGGCTACGGCTTTGATCATTTAACACACGGGAATAGATTTATAGTGACTCAAGAGAATAAAGTTGAAGTAATCAATACCTCCACCAACTGGCCCATTGAACGGGCTACTAGCTTGCTAGCAGGAACTCTTATTCTGCTCAGTCTCGGAATGGGAAGACTTCATTCCAGGCGGTGGCGTATCTTGACTGCCTTTGTGGGATCTAACTTGTTGCTTAATGCGATAGCTGGTTGGTGTCCTGCCAGTTTGATCATGAAGCGTCTAGGAGTACCAACGGCTGCGCAATGTTCTAGAACGTGACGATAAATCACTTGAACAGGGGTGTTTGTTCTTCTTATAGAAGTTGTACACATCGCCAGGCGTCAAAGCTGATTCGTGGAGCAAGGTAGGCGGATGGTCAAGTCCACAAAGATCCTTGTTCACTTCACCAACAATGAGTTAATCTACTCCTCACAACCAGTACAAAACGGCGGGAACTTGGAAGATCAGTACAGAGGTACTTAAGGCTCCATCTGGCAACTTCAACCTGCAACTGGATTCGCGTATGGGAGTTATCCACCGGCACTGCCTCTTCGCATTTCGTACCAACACCACGACACGACATCCGAGTGTTTTCTTCCAGTAGAACCACAATCCAGGGTAAGCTCGATTTTTTGGTACAGTCTCAGATGTGACGAACCCAAGCTTGCAAATCCACTGAGCGTTCTCTCAGTGATATAGGTTGTGACTGCCACGTTATAGGTTGTGCCTGCCACGGTCTAAGATAGTTGCAAACAAGGCCAATCTTCTCCTTAGAGTTGCACAAAAAAGGCCCGATTTAGATGTGAATGGATAGTAGATGATCGAACGAACTTCAATAGCTAAACTCTCCGAGTTTGCTGAACAAAAAGTAACAATATGCGGCTGGACCGAAAAGATCAGGGACCAAAAGACTGTCCAGTTCATAGTTCTTCGAGACGAAACCGGCTCAGTACAGTTGGTCAGAGAAAAAGTGGAAGGTGACAGCGTCTGTAGCACGATCAGTGACCTTTCAACTGACTCGGTGGTACAGGTCATCGGCGTAGTGAAGATCGACCCTCGAGTAAAACTTGGTGGACTCGAAGTTCAAATCGAAGATGTGGTTGTTCTTTCCAAGGCGGATCCCATACCGATAAATGAAGAGACTTCGTTAGACAAACGACTGGACTGGCGTTTCATCGACCTTCGCAGTAGCCGCAACCGTCTAATTTTTGAAGTGCAGACAGAACTTGAGCGCTCCTACAGAACTACATGGGAAGAGGAGGGGTTTATCGAGATCCACTCTCCCAAACTCATGGGAGCGGCATCAGAGTCTGGAGCTGAGCTATTTCGAGTGGACTACTTCGACACCTCGGCGTATCTAGCACAATCACCGCAATTCTATAAACAAATGGCCATGGCAGCAGGGTTTGGAAAAGTTTTTGAGATCGGGCCTGTTTTTAGGGCGAATCCTTCTTTCACCTCACGACACGACACCGAGTTCACCTCTGTGGACGTAGAGCTATCATGGGTCGACTCTCACGAAGACGTAATGAACTTTGAACAGCATCTTCTCTCTCGTATGCTCAAAGACATCTCAGACAAGTTCAAAGATGAAATCCAATCAATGTTCGGGGTCGACGTCGTCGTACCGAAACTCCCATTTCCTCGCATAAAGCTAGCTGATGCTATTGAGATAGTCGAAAGATCAGGACACAAAATCGAGAGAACTGACGGAGATCTTGATCCTGAAGGTGAGCGTCGCATCGCTGACTATGTATTAAAAGAGTTCGGACATCAATTCGTATTTCTGACCGACTACCCTGCAACGGTTCGACCATACTACCATATGCGTCATGCCGAGGATCAGACACTCACCAAGAGCTTCGATCTCGTCTGGAAGGGTCTTGAAATAACCACCGGTGCTCAACGAGAACACAGGTACGACATACTCGTTAACCAAGCTATCGAAAAGGGGCTAGAGTTACCTCCCCTGCAGTTCTACTTAGACTTCTTCCGTTATGGCATGCCTCCTCATGGGGGTTTTGGCATGGGCCTGACTCGCGTCTTGATGATACTGTTAGGGTTAAAAAATGTGCGTGAAGTTACATTCTTGTACCGTGGCCCTAATCGGCTAACACCTTGAACAGCGCTCCTATGCGTAGGAGTAATCTCATACCAAGCAGCAGGTCCGGATATTCCAGATTGAATCCAAGACAAAACTCTGCTTGAACTCTAACATCCTTGTTGTACATCTGCTCAGTCGTATCTAACGAGCAACGGTCTAAAGGCATTGCTAAAAACATCGCACAAGCAAGAGTTCCTTTGATGTCAAAACCACCGTGATCAGTCGTAGTCACAACGGGGCGGATCACGTCGATCTACTATGTATTGCCCACACGAAGATCTCGTCGGTGCTGACTTGATCATGATCAAGCGCCAGCTGCAACGATTTGGCTCGAGCTTTCTTAGGTCTTGGTGAGATCTTTGCAATGGTAGACAGGTCCCATTTCACATGTAGATAACGAACTCTCTCTAAAACGTGGCAAACTTAGTATGTGCAAACTGCGTTATGTAATCTTTTAAACATACTTGATCTAAAAAAAATTGAAGAAAACTACTTTCAAGGGGAAAGCCCAAAAGAAGACCGGCAACGGGTTTTTGGTGGACAGGTTGCGGGACAAGCGCTAGTCGCCGCCGGACGAACAGTGTACAAAGGGACTGTGCATTCTTTGCACGCTTACTTTCTACGCCCGGGAGATCCAGCTATTCCTATTCTTTATCAAGTCGATCGCATCAGAGATGGTTCCTCCTTCACAACAAGAAGAGTGGTCGCCTATCAACATGGTAAAGCCATCTTTAACCTCTCCGCTTCATTTCATATAGCTGAGCAAGGCATCGCTCATCAACCTTCAATGCCTGTAGTTCCTAGCCCTCAAGAGTTACCTACCTTTGAAGAACGTATGGCTCCGTGGGTCAACAACGCGCCCACAAAGAGACAAGAGTGGATCAACCAACCCAAACCCATAGATCAACGATTTGTAGAGCCTCTTGGAACAGTCTCTTGGACTGACAACAAGATACCCATTCAGCGAGTTTGGATGAAAGCAGATGGTGCGCTACCTGATGATCCTCTCATTCATGCATGCGTCGTGGTTTATGCTTCCGACATGTCGCTGCTCAACAGCGCTATAGTGCCCCACGGACTATCTTGGGATCAGGACAATGTGATGGCCGCAAGTCTCGATCACGCAATGTGGTTTCACAGATCGTTCCGGGCCGATGAATGGTTCTTGTATGATCAAGAGAGCCCAAACGCATTTGGCGCCCGGGCTCTAGCAAGAGGACATATATTTTCTGAAAACGGAGATTTAATAGTGTCAGTCGTCCAAGAAGGATTAATCAGGACGATTTAGTATCGTTCTTGTCCTTCTTCGTTTGCTACTGATTTTCTCGCTTTTCCAGCGGCACGTAATCTCTTACGTCGGAACCTACGTACGCCTGGCGAGGTCTCACAATTTTAGCGTCTTGCTGCAAAAGTTCATTCCAATGAGCCAGCCAGCCCGAGATTCTAGGAATAGCGAACAGTACTGGGAACATGTCTACTGGAAATCCCATCGCCTGATAGATTATACCCGAGTAAAAGTCCACGTTAGGGTACAGTCTCCGCGATATGAAATACTCATCTGATAAAGCCACTTCTTCAAGTTTTAGCGCTATATCTAAAAGCGGATTCTTACCCGTCACTTCAAAGACTTCGTAAGCAGTCCTTTTAACTATCTTAGCACGCGGATCGTAGTTCTTGTATACACGATGACCAAAGCCCTGCAGCATGCCATGTCCAGCTTTCACTGACTTTACGAAGTCGCTCACGTTATCCATTGATCCTATCTCAGTCAGCATCTTAATAACTGCCTCGTTCGCTCCTCCGTGGCGAGGACCATAAAGAGCCGCAGTAGCTGCAGCCGCAGCTGAATAAGGATCTGCATGAGCTGACCCAACCACCCTCATAGCAGTTGTCGAGCAGTTCTGCTCATGATCAGCGTGCAATATAAATAGCACGTCCATGGCTCGCACAAGCCTGGGGTCCGCCTCATATCTTGGCTCCGCAATCTTCCACATCATAGAGAGAAAGTTCGCAGGAAAAGACAGAGAGTTATCCGGGTACACAAAGGGCATGCCAACGGAGAACCGGTATGCAGCTGCGGCCAAGGTGGGCATCTTTGCAATTAGGCGAACGATTTGTTTATCTCTTGAAACAGGGTTGAAAATATCTTTGGCGTCAGAGTAAAAGGTCGATAATGCAGCCACCGCCGAGACAAGTATTCCCATTGGGTGCGCGTCATAATGGAAACCCTCCAAGAAGCGTTTCCTGACGTTCTCATGTATGAACGTATGATGAGTAACGTCATTTGTCCATCTATCATATTGCTCTTTCGTCGGCAGTTCACCATGAAGGAGCAAGTAAGAAACTTCCAGATAAGTTGAATCTTCAGCCAACTGTTCTATGGGATAACCTCGATATCTCAAGATTCCATTGTCCCCATCCAAGTACGAGATAGATGATTCAGCCATTGCCGTACTCATTAGACCGGGATCATAGAACCAAATGCCCGTTAGATGCTTCTGCCACTCATGTGACGATACAGCCCCATTTTGAATGGGGATATCAAATGACTCACCCGTTCTATTGTCCGTAATGGTGATTGAGTCAGCCATATATTGCCTTCTTTCTTCAATAAAATCACAATCGGTTATGCATCAAGAAACTAACAGAGGTTTTCCCTTGATGCTAATTATCAAGTTCATCCATAGCGATAGACGTTGGTTTCCCTCAACTTAAAACCCAAGGCTTGGTACATCGAATTGGCAGCTGTTCGCGATGGTCTTGAGGTTAAGTCCACCGTTACAGCCCCAAGATTCTTGGCCTGTTCTATCGCCCTCATCGTCAGACGTTTCCCAATTCCCATACCTCTAGTGTCTTTGTCGACGACAACATCTTCTATCCAAGCTCGTATCCCAGTAGGTATATTAAAGACTACCAAGGTCAGCATTCCCAAGATGGCGGAGCCAGGGTTTCTCCTGGCAACAAAAACGAAGCAACGATCGTCATTAAAAAGTGGGATCAATGACTCCTTGGATATTGGTTTCGCGGAATTCGACAGTTGAGAAACAAGAGACCCAAGTTGATCGATATCATCATCGCTCAACTCTTTTAACCTGGATATAACAACTTCATTACCAGACATGTCGACCTCTCAAACCACGCGAGTTCATGACTAGCGTATTTTAGGATTTAGGCTTTCCTACATCTTCGAACAGCTCCAGATACAATTCTACCTTGTCAACGTCAAAGAACTCAAGGCTTTTAGCGTAGCATCTTATCAAAAACATATACCCTGCCCAAGAGAAAACACTATCGATCATAAAGGACTAGGCTGTTGTACATGGATGATGTAAGTTGGCTATCCCCAGCGCAAGACAGAGGCGACGGCACCACTTTGGTCATAGCGTTTGAAGGGTGGAGCGATGCAGCTGAAGCCGCTACGATCGCTCTCAAACATGTTAGGTCACAGCTACGAGCTCGAAGAGTTGCTTCTATTGATCCAGACAACTACTTTGACTTCACAGTCACACGCCCACAAATCAAACTTTCACCCTCTGGGGTGAGGCGTCTCACCTGGCCCGAGAACAAGTTTTATCTTTCAAACCTTCCTAACTCTCCAAAGCTTCTAATCGGTATTGGTCCCGAACCCCAGCTTCGTTGGAAAGCCTTCTCTAGGTCGGTGCTTAAGATTGCCGATACTTACAACGTTGAGAAAGTAATCACCCTTGGCGCTTTGCTGTCAGAAGTTCCACACACTCGACCGATAAAGGTAATAGGTACGGCCTCCAATGAACAGCTTGCGGAACACCTTGGGCTGGCTAGACCAACTTACGAGGGTCCGACCGGGGTTCTCGGAGTCTTGCAAGCAGCTTTTGAAGCACGTGGAGCAAGCTGTGTCTCACTTTGGGCAAATGTACCTCATTACGTTGCGCAAACTCCTTCACCAAAAGCTGCGCTTGCACTCGTGAAAAGGGTATCTACTCTCGTACAGCTTGGGATCGATACCAGCGAATTGGAGAGCGAGACTGTTGAGTATGACACACAGATAGACGAGGCCGTATCGTCAGACGATGAAGCGCGAGCTTACGTCGAACAACTTGAAAACGCTTCATCAGAGTATTTCAGTAATGACTTTGATACTTTAGAAACAGCGACCGCAGAGGAGATAGCCTTAGAGGCCGAGAGGTTTCTTAAGCGACATTCAAACGGTAACTAATGCAGATTTAACTTCCCCCTGGGAAGATCAAAGTATGTCTGTGTAATTGTGCCTGTCTGTAAGGCCTCCTGCAAACCGGGTACTCTTTCTCTGATGTTCGGCATCGGTGACGGCAAAGCGTCAAGACTGAACCAGCCAGCGTCCATAGTCTCTAATGGATGTCGTTGTATGTCGCCTCCAAGATACTCGCAAAGAAACACTATTGAGTACATAGGAATCGACGTAAAACCAGATCGCATTCCATCCAAGACAGCTAAGACACCAGTGACTAAAACGTCAACTCCGGTCTCTTCTTTCACTTCTTTAATTACAACTTCGGCGGGGGAGTAACCGACATCAGCCCATCCGGTCGGATAAAGCCATACTCCAGAGTCACCTCTTTGGATCAAAAGAATTTCGCTCTTTTCGTCGCGAACGACCGCAGCCACTGACACCTTAGGAGTAATGTAACCTTTAACTCCCGATTCCGCTCTAGAGATCCACATTTTATACAAGCCCTCTGCGTCTATTTCGCCAGATACGAATCCGTCTCCATCGCCCCCAGATGCCACTCTTATTTCAGCGGCAACTTTGAGAATCTCCTCGTAACGTTCACGCTCATAAAGATTTTCAGAAAATCCTAGACCTGTGACTGCCAAGGCAGAGATGCTCTCCGCCCACTTCATGAGATCCTTAGCTGTTACTTGCATATAGACAAGGCTAGTCTCAAAGACTAGAGTGAAGTAAACTTCGAATCAACTAAAGTGTATCTGTGGGTGTCAAAGAAAACTGTAAGCACTATGTCCTTCAAAGCGTTTCTTTAGGAGACAAGTTAGAAAGGTGCAAGCTTTCGGTAAACACCGATCTACCTTTTTCCTGCCCCGATGACTGCCTTTTCTTTGAACGTCGCACCGGTGTTTCGCGAGTTGGTTGGCAGCTACCAGACCCTAAGGCACGCAAGAAGCAGCCACCAGAAAGGTAACTAACTCTCCACTACATCCCCAAGACCGTCTACCTCAACCCCGATCTCTCTTAGCCAACTCACTGCTTTATCGATATCTCTTAGTTCGCCTTCTAGTTCGCAGACGATCCATCCCATTCCCGCCTCCACTGATGCTCGTCTAATATTTGCAAGCACGTTAAAGTCCCGAGCCAACCTAGCTATCACAGGCATCGTCACTAAATCATCAGGATAAACAAGCTTTACCCGAACCCCGCCAGACATGTTGAATACGCTCCCCTCTAGTTTGTGTTCAATTGAGACCCGCGAACATGAAACGAACCCGATACGAAGCCCTCAAGATCCAGCGTTATAAATCGATACCCCGCTTTTTTGCAGACAGCGACGACCTCTTCTTTTGCTTTGAAAGCTAGTTCAAGGTCCTCATACGGAACCTCGATTCGTACGACCTCCCCATGATGCCGAGCACGAAGTTGCGTGAACCCTAACCGTTTCAGCGCTCTTTCTGCCTGTTGAATCTGCGAAAGAGCTTCGATGGTAACAGGCGTTCCAAATGGAATCCTGGAAGCTAAACATGCGGATTGAGGTTTATCCCAGGTATCAAGGCCGAGATCTTTAGCCATCTCTCGAATCTCAACCTTACCGATGCCAGCTTCACGCAAAGGGAAACGCCCACCTCGCTCAAGAGCAGCTCTCTGACCCGGCCTAGTATTCGGATCATCGTCGCCATTCACACCCAAAATGATCGTGCCTCGAGACTTCTCCGCCAGTGGCACTAGTTGATCAAAGAGTTCACTCTTACAGAAGTAGCATCGAAGCGACGAATTCTCCAAGTACCTCGGGTTCTGCATCTCATTAGTAAAGACTTCATGAAAGTCTAAGTCAAACTTTAAACAAAACTCTCTGCAGAGTTCAAGTTCATCCGAAGACAAAGAGGCAGATACTGCGGTCGCACATTGTACATTGCTCTTACCCAATACGGCTGACGACACATAGGCCAAAAAAGTCGAGTCGACACCACCAGATAATCCGACAACGACAGTACCTAACTCAGTTAATATCTGCGTCAGCCTCTCGAACTTAGAGTAGTGTTTTGAACCACTGAGGATCTTTGCTACTTTTTGGTCCTGTACTAAGCACACAAAAGTATCTTAGTATGCAGGCGAGCTTTCATCATCTGCAGTATCTTCTTTGGGTGCAGTGGTTAAAGTAACTCAAGCACTTCCTCTGCCGAAGCAATCAGCCCGGTATAAAATGGTCCGAAAATACCATATAATGCGGATGCTTCGTCAAATCGCATCGTGTAAACCACATCTTTCAAGTCGTCAGGGCGTTCCGCGAAAAGTGTGACTCCCCATTCAAAGTCATCAAGGCCGGTCGATCCTGTAACGAGCTGTGTGACGCGATCAGAAAACTTCCTTCCTGACGCGCCATGCTCAAACATGAGACGTTCTCGTTCCTCATAGCTAAGGAGATACCAATTGTTCACCTCACCACGAGCCTTTGACATAGGGTAAAAGCAGATAGACATCTTATCTGCGGGAGGCAGCTTTGGATAAAGACGTGGTCGTTTGCGACCCTCAGACAACGAGGACGCGTACTCTGACACCTCTGTGATTGAGAAATAAGAGTATGCAAGAACATAGCCTAGAGCTGCAATTTCGCTTTGAAACTGTCGCAGACGCCACAGGTCAGGACCTATCACCATGAAACCAGCATCAGCTTTATGGCCAAGTACCGCAAATGCAATAACTTGATAACCCTCGGCTTCAGCTCGTTTACAGACCCCAAGCGTACCTTCTCGATCAGTTCCGCCCGACGGAGCCTTGACGAAGAGATGAAGTACTCCCCATCCTTGACGCGGAGTCGAAGCTTGTTCCTCCCCGGGCGCCTCAACACTGTTTTCTTCTTGTTGCCTTTGATCTTGTTCCATCACTGTAGATCATCTTCCTTCGGCGAAAACGCCACGGCAGACCCCTTCATTTCACCAGAAGCCTTCAGCGCAAGCGGGATCTTTCGGGCATGAGGGAGTTCAACTCCAACTTCAGAGTGAGTGGCATGTGCATCCTGGGCAGCTCTGTGATACTCTTCGAGTTCTCGCTGAAACTGAAGATCTCCATAAACAGATCCGTCAATTATAGGTCCATGCCTACATTCGACTATCGCCTCTACGTCTTCACCAGTTACAGTCTTATGAGACTCCAACGCGTGTGCGATTGCCAGCACTGACACTCGATTATCTTCTAACAGCTTATAGACATCTCTGTATAGGCTCTCGAGTTTCGCTTCGATCCTGTCTCCCAGACCTCGAGGTCTAGCTTCTTCAGCCACACCTTTACGTCCGCTCTGAACACCAGGTTCTCCCCCGAATCCAAGTGCTTGAGATGCACTTTGAGAAAAGATCGTCGAGCCCATGCCCCATATACCTTCCATCAAAGCTGCCAGCGCCGTCGCGTTCTCAAGGTCGCTTGACACACCGGAAGAGTTGTCTCCACTGTAGAACAATCGTTCGCCAGCAAGCGACGCTAAGCCAACCATTATGTCGGTTTCATACTCGCTCCTCCAAGACGTAAATCGATCCTCAGGAGGAACATTAGAAACCATCCCCAAATAGTTGCCGCCTTTTTCAATCGTGGCGATATCAATGGACATATGCTTCCTCAACTTCACTGCCGTTAGAGCATGGCAAGCTTCGTGAATTGCCACAGCATGTCGTTCTCTCTCTATGTATTCGACATCTTCAGGAGGACCTAGCTGTTTCAGCTGTTTTGCTTTGATGATATCCCTCCAGACAATAGTCTCTCTACCTTCACGAATGGTATTGATGAGAGCCTCGTTGACAAGATCTTTTATGACCGCTCCCGTTGCATAGGGAGTAATTGTCGCCAATCTTTCTATCTCAGAGTCCGTAAGAGCGTGGTTTACTTTTGAAAGATAGCCCTTATAGGTCCGTACTCGACCCTCTTTTGAAGGATAACCGACCTTGTATATACGATCAATTCTTCCCGGTCGTAGCAGGGCTTCATCTAAAGATTGAGGCATGTTCGTCGCCATCATTACTAGTATTCGATACTTGGGAGGACTCTTGGGAGGAAGACCAAGGGCTCGCCGAACAACTCGGTTCATAAATCCTCTTGGTTTCTTCAAACCCGATAGTTCCGTCAATAACGCCTGGAGAGTACCGTCCATGCCACCCATGCCCATTCCTGCCCCGCCAGGGAAGACATAACGCAACACCGAACCAGAAGAGTTACCTCGCTCTGTGGTAGCCTCCGCGCCCTTGCGAAGGGACTCCATAAACAAAGAGTACGATGCGGCTTCACTAATGTAGTTCACACCATGGCAAGCTTCAGAGCCTAAAGCTCCAGAAGCAAACGGATTGCCTCGGACTCCATAGGGACCCCCAGCACCAGCAAGGTTTCCTCTAGCTCCCAAAGAGTCAGCCTCATCGAAAAAGACGACGACACCACCGTATCTGAGAGCCAATTTCCTAAGTTTTCTAAATAACGACTTGACCTTCAATATACCAACGCCAAAGAACATGTTGGTAAATGCGCCCGGGTCGACAAACACAAAGGGGTTTTGGGTCTCCCCTGCAACAGCTTCGGCTATAAGCGTCTTACCGGTCCCAGGCGGACCCCAAAGCAAGATCCCTCCCGGAACGTAGCCTCCATGTGCCTCAATAAGCTCAGGATCTTTCAAATAAATTATGTTCTCTTTAACCTTATCCAAAACATTATCTTGCCCCCAAACATCGGAGAACCGAGTCTTGATATCGCCAGGAAAGTAAACATCGACCCCACCTTTACTCATGAACCAGAAGATTGCCACAAACTGCATGACAACCACGACTATCAGCAGCAGGTACTGAAGCAGAGTCGGCATCGCGCTTATGATGGCGGATGGAATTAAAAACGGTGCCACAAAAGGTGACACGTGATAATGGGCTGCGGCAACTATAGACACCAAGGCAATAACCAAAAGCCACTTACCGACTCTGGACACCCGGTAGCGAGTCCAATCGTCCCACCCCGAACTGAATCCGTTTATCTTTGCAACTACGTTCTTGTTAAAAAACTCATTCCAAACTTCATTGTGTTCGGCGACAAGATAGTGAATTTGGCGTACCAATTCTGCAAAAACAAGAAGCGTTAGCCACCATTCGTTGCTAGCTACCAGTCGTGTTGCCGTAGCTATTGACTCCAGCGGATTATTGGTAGTATAAACCGCCACAAAACCAAGCCAAACGGCAACAAAAAGCATTAGGAACTTGACTCTATCCCAACTCTCCATCGGCTTTCTGGTATTGGATTCAGGAGGAGACTGCTCTTGCTCCTCCTCGAAACTCTTAAATGTCCTCACTTGACCACCTTCACGTTCCATGAATTAATTACTGTCTGAATTTCTGCTTGATTTGACTTGTAGCACGAAACTGAACATCCCATCGCTATGAGATAAATCCAATTTGTTTGGGCATCAACGACCGCTTCTTGAATATATGAACTTTTTGTCTTACCAATTTGGATATTCACTGCCATCTGACTACCTCGAAAACCACCTGGTCGCACAAACTCTTTATAAGACACGACTTTGTAAGAAAGCCCCGGAGGAGGAGTACCTGTCAAAGGATCGACCCGCAAAACGAGTGTCCGTAAAGACGCAAGTGAAAAGGTGTCCCTAGCGGTAGGGGAAAGTTGCTCTGCACGAGCAAGTCCCACTACAACAGGAGATTCAAAACCTAAGGCTTTGGTCAATTTCGCGTGTGGTTCTCCCATAAAAATATTTGCCCAATTAGTAGCTTCAATCTGGGACACGTGCTGTGGAGTAGCACTTGACAGTTCGTCTTGAATGATCGATCTATCGTGAAATAACGACCAGTTACTTGGAATCTTAAAGAAAGTCGATTCCCCCGCTGAGGTCACGTGATCGACGAAACGGTAACCCGTTCCCAGACAGGAAGACAGCAACAAAGAACAAGGTAGTAACGAGGCCACTGTCAGCAATCTTTGATTCCTTTTTACCTGAGCCGCGGCGCCAGATAACATTAGCACGCACCTTTTGCAAAAACGACTTTAAAGATTCGGAAACACGCGCCAACCATAGGCTTTAAAGCTTTACATATAAATCTGGGAGCAAGGTAAATATAGGCTGACAAATCATCCATCCAACTCTAGATCCTCCCATGTAGCACTAGAGGGATGCACGAAACGTCGAGCATCCCTCCAAAAGTTTAGATCCTCTCAGATGTAAGACAAACCTGTTGTTTACTCCGAGTTGAAGCGCTGTCGCTTAGAAGTCTTCCATGCCTCCTGGAGGCATAGCCGGCGCTGATTCTTCTGGCTTATCCACAACAATAGCTTCCGTTGTAAGGAAGAGTGCAGCAATAGAAGCAGCGTTTTGTAACGCCGAGCGTGTCACCTTCACGGCGTCGATAACTCCAGCCTCAAGAAGATTTTCATATACTCCAGTAGCTGCATTGAGTCCTTCAGCCGGATCGGTCAGAGCCTTGACTTTCTCTACTACAACTCCGCCTTCAAGGCCGGCATTAATAGAGATCTGTCGTAACGGCTCCTCAAGAGACTTGGCAACTAGTCTGGCGCCCGTAGCCTCATCTCCTTGAAGTTTACCAGCCACCTCCAGAACCGCCGCTTGTGACCTGAGCAGAGCAACCCCACCTCCAGGAACCACGCCTTCTTCAATAGCCGCCTTGGTTGTAGAGACAGCATCTTCGATACGATGCTTCTTTTCCTTGAGTTCTACCTCAGTCGCCGCGCCTACCTTGAGTATCGCCACTCCTCCAGAGAGTTTAGCTAAGCGTTCCTGCAGCTTCTCTCGATCGTAGTCAGAGTCTGTGTTTTCGATCTCGGTCTTGATTTGCGAGATACGACCTTTAATGTCCGCATCGGATCCGGCACCTTCGATTATGGTCGTCTCGTCTTTTGATACCTCGATACGGCGAGCTCGACCCAAGAGATCCAGGGTAGTATTTTCGAGTTTTAGACCAACTTCCTCGGTAATTACCTGGCCGCCTGTAAGAATTGCAATGTCTTGCAGCATCGCTTTCCTACGTTCGCCAAAACCAGGAGCTTTCACAGCCACCGACTTGAAGGTACCACGAATCTTGTTCACGACAAGAGTCGCCAACGCTTCTGCTTCGACATCTTCCGCGATGATAAGCAATCCCTTACCACTTTGCATGACCTTTTCCAACACCGGTACCAGATCTCTAATCGTGGAGATCTTCGAACCGACAAGGAGAATATAGGGATCCTCCAAAACAGCCACCATGGCTTCTGGGTCAGTTGCAAAGTAAGGGGAAATGTATCCTTTGTCAAAGCGCATTCCTTCAACAAGGTCCATCTCCAGTCCAAAGGCCTGGGACTCTTCGACGGTTATAACACCGTCTTTGCCAACTTTTTGAATAGCCTCGGAGATCAAAGCTCCGATCTCCTCATCAGCAGCGGAGATAGCCGCTACTTGGGCGATTTGATCTTCAGACTCAATCTCTTTCGCGATCATCTTCAAAGAAAGTACAGCCGCTTCGACAGCTTGTTCTATTCCACTCTTCAGTGACATTGGATTGGCTCCGGCTGCCACGTTGCGAAGACCTTCCCTCACCATAGACCAAGCAAGAACCGTCGCCGTAGTTGTACCGTCACCGGCTACGTCATCTGTCTTTTTCGCGACCTCTTTGACAAGTTCAGCGCCCACTCTTTCAAAGGGATCTTCTAGTTCAATATCCTTGGCAATCGAGACACCGTCGTTGGTTATGGTAGGAGCTCCCCATTTCTTCTCAAGGACAACGTTTCGTCCCTTGGGTCCGAGCGTAACCCTAACGGCATCTGCGAGTTGATTCATACCTGATTCGAGCGCCCTGCGGGCCTCTACATCGAAAGCAATTAGCTTAGACATCTGTCAGCTCCCTCCATTGGGTTCTGTTAGCACTCTCACTATCTGAGTGCTAATGAATCTACCATGAATTTTCGTGAATCAGTACATTTGGATAGCATATAAATAGTTCGACTAGGAAAGATTTTTCTCGGAACGCTCAGGATAACCCTCATTTAAGAAGTCTCTGATGAAAAAGTTCTACGAAAGCATAACGTTACAGTGTTCGTGGTTTCCTATCCGCCAGCTACTGCAGGAACAATAGAAATTACCTGTCCGTCAGAAACCTTGGTATCTAAACCTTCCTGAAAACGAATATCCTCATCGGACACGAAGATGTTTACAAATCTTCTCAAAGCACCCGAGTCATCCAAAATTCTCGCTTTTAGATCTGGATACTTTAGAAACATTTCATCCAAAGTGTCTTTTAAGCTACCACTAGCTTCAACTTTAACCTCGCCTACTCCACCGGTCAAGGATCTAAGTTGTGCAGGCACTCTTACTACTACCGACATTACTTTACTCCCTCAAGCACATTCGAACGTTTTTTTCGCAGAAACTCCATGAACGCGTCAAGAGATGGTGGTATGGTATCAGAGACTTTTGAGGTGGGAGCCAAGGCCTCCACTGTCTTTAATCCATTTCCTGTAATGTACACGACCGTCCGTTCATCTTTATCGATCTTCCCTGCTGATACGAGTTCCATCAACACAGCCAATGTAACACCGCCAGCCGTCTCGGCAAATATGCCCTCCGTGCTAGCCAAAAGACGAATCGCCTCAAGTATCTGTTCATCTGAAACAGCAGCTATAGACCCACCAGTCGATCGCACCACGTCAAGTGCATAGACACCATCAGCTGGATTCCCGATCGCCAGAGATTTTGCAATAGTGGAGGGTTTGACAGGCCTCACAAAGTCGTGACCTTCAACAAACGCGCTTGCGACGGGAGAACATCCGAGCGGTTGGGCACCAGATATCCGAACCGTCTTGGCATCGTTAATAAGACCGACTTTACGTAACTCCGAAAAGCCTTTGTGAATCTTGGTGAGTTGCGATCCGGATCCGATAGGTACTACGACGTGATCTGGTATCTGCCAGCCAAGCTGCTCTGCAACCTCAAATGCCAAGGTCTTGGATCCCTCAGAGTAGTAAGATCTAACGTTGACATTTGCAAAAGCCCAATTCGGTTCTTCGGAGGTAATCTCAGAACAAAGTCTATTGACATCATCGTAGTTACCATCAATGGCAATTACATTACCGCCATATACAGTTGTAGTAATTACCTTGGCAACTTCAAGATCTGCCGGAATAAATACGTAACTTTCCATTCCGGCTGCCACTGCATGAGCCGCTACCGAGTTAGCTAGATTTCCAGTAGATGCGCACGCAGCCACGGAAAGACCAAGTTCTTTCGCCTTGGTAAGCGCAACTGAAACCACCCTGTCTTTGAAGGAACCGGTAGGGTTCAACGTATCGTTTTTGATCCAAAGATCATTTAAGCCCAGGTACTTACCTAGTCTCTCAGCTTTTACCAAAGGTGTATAACCAGCCCCTAGATCGACGTAGCTGGTTCCTTCGACTGGCAATAGATCTTTATATCTCCATATAGAAAGCGGTCCCTTGGCAATAGACTCTCTTGATATCGAAGCACCAATGGCTTCATAGTCATAGTCAACCTCTAACGGGCCAAAGCAAAACTCACAGACATGTAGCGCCTGTACAGGATAGAGTTTCCCACATTCCTTGCAGCGTAGCGCAGTAGCAAAAGACAAATTTCCTCCTAAAATCATCGTTCGGGCATTGGCACCTGGTACCTCTGTACTGGTTGTCGCGGAATCAACGGGCCCGTCCCTCATCCGCTCTCGATGACACAACGAGTTGCCCTTTCATTGTAGTGTCAAAAACTCTTCAGGCATCTCTGCATGGCAACATTTTTTTAACTAATACGCCATGATCCAAAGATTCGCGAACCCTCACAAGTCGTCCACTAACCTTGTAAAAGATGTACGAGCGAATTCAACTGTCTTAGAGGTCCGGATGTAAACCATGTACAAGAGTCCCAAGGTCTCAGTCATCATTCCTGCCCATAACGAAGAACAAACCCTGACAAGGCTTATACCTGCCTTGGAACAAAAAGTTTCTCGCTCCTTCGACATCACCATAACTGTGGTGGATGATCATAGCACCGACAACACCTCCAAAGTTGCCGATGGTCTTGGAACAAATGTCGTCAAAGTTCCTGAGGGGCATCCAAAGGGTAAAGGAGAGGCAATCTTTATCGGTATCTGTAGCTCGCCCGACGCAGATATCTACGTCACCTGTGACGCCGATCTAAAAACCTTCACCATCGACCACCTGGTACAACTCGTCGCTCCTCTTACCCAAAGTAATGAGTTGGTCATGAGTCGTGCAGGATACAGTTATCAAACCTTTGATCGAGATTTGGAGTCTACCCAGCGAGTGACTCGGCTGATGGCAAGACCGCTGCTCGACATTTTCTTTCCTGCACTCGCACACCTGCGCTCCCCACTTGCAGGGGAGATCGCTTTCCGATCGGTACTACTTGAACGCGTCAGGTTACTTAGCGGTTACTCAGTAGATGTGGGACTCTTAATCGATACCTTTTTGACCTTTGGCAGAGACTCAATACTGGAGATAGATCTTGGCCCTAAACATCATCGCCATCACTCACTTGAGTTGCTCACAAATCAGGCCAAGGAGGTCGCCACGGCAATCTTGTTGAAGGCGCAAAAACTTTCACTCAAAGATATAGAAGCACTTCGAGAGTCTCCTTTTGAACTCCCAGAGTTTCGTCAGTGTCGTCCTGCAAGATCCTTCACATAGCGTGAGATCGTCTCCATAAATACCGTCTTGGTTTGCTCCATAGCCGATGCATGACCGAACTCCTCTACCAAAGAGACCACGCGCACTAATGGATATTGTTCCTCTAGCTGCAATCGCACCTCCGGGTCAGCATCTCCCACAATCACGACGACATTCTTTTTCTCTTCTTGCGCCACCTCTAATACAGCACCAACTACCTTTCCTGCCAACGATGGCCCATCGAGGTATCCTTCTCCGGTAAGTACCAGATCAGACCCGGCGACCAACGACCTAACTCGATGCGATTTTATCGTGTAATCTACTGTCATCGCGATCTCGCCACCAAGAGCCCACAGTGCCCCAGAGACTCCTCCGGCCGCTCCTGATCCCACTATCGCACCTAGGTCACGATCGAATCGGTGCCTGTAAAAGGTCTCAAGGTACGCAAAGCGTCTTTCCAACAAAGCGACTTGAACTGGAGTTGCTCCTTTCTGAGGAGCAAATACACGAGGCGCAGAGTTAAAAGGGGTCCTGGTATCGACCAGAGCTAGCACCGAGAGATCGTGAGCAAAAGGTACCCCTCCAAGAGCCGCCACTAGGCCAAAACCACCATCAGTAGTTATCGAACCTCCACAGCCCACAAGTATCTTTTTTATTTCCGTCTTTTGAATTGCTGCCAGCAGCTCCCCTACTCCAAAGCTGCTTGCATCCAAGGGACGCCTCTTGTCTTTGAGGCCGATATAGCCTACTACCTTGGCGACCTCAACGATTGCCTGATTATCTGAACGTTTCCAACTAACTCGTTGAGGCACACCAAAAGGGTCGGACACCGTAACAATGGTATCGTCGCCGTCGAAACACTCGCTAAAACCCTCTCCGCCGTCAGAGACCCTAACTGTGTCTATTTGTACGTCTAAAACAGAGGCCAGCTCCATCAGTGAAATAGCAATCTCGCCATGAGAGAGTGTTCCTCTAAACTTATCAAAGATCGCCACGACGTTTGCCGACATAAGGATAGCGTACTAGCACGTGACCCACAGATATTGAGCAATCGAACCCCGTATGTTGAGTTCATACAATAACTCTGGGGATCCGCCTGCTATATCATCTCAAGCCCGCGCAATGGGAACTGGCTCTCCCAAGAAATAACCTTGCCCTAACTGTACCCCTAGGTTCACTAGAGCCTCAAACTCACCTTCGGTTTCAATACCTTCTGCAATGACGATCGCGTCGAACTCAGATGCAAGAGACACCAGTGTGCCGACAAGCACTTGCACAGCACGATTACGATCGATATCTCGCACCCATTCACTGTCGAGCTTTACATATCTCGGTTTAACCTCTGATACAAAATTCAAACTCTTCAGCTCAGGTGATGCATCATCGATTGCAAGTGCCATACCTGGCGGCAAAGCTTCAAGGATAGAGGATGCGAAATCATCCTTGCATGCCTCCCCTGCTCTAAGTTCAATAACCAGTGACAGGCTGGACGCAGCTACCAAAGACATCAGTCCTTTGTCGTTGATCACAAGTTGTCTAGACGCGTTGATTGCTAACCATGTCTCTCTTGGAAGGTTGTGAGACGCCGCTATAGCTGAGATAATCATGTCACGCTCGATCTCGATGGCTTGTTTAATCGAAAGACTTTCCAGTCTTCGTAAGGTGGCAGCTCCATCGTTGAAGCGACTGAGTGCCTCATGGCCAACTACCTCTCCAGAGGTCAAATCAAATATAGGTTGGAACAAAGTTGTGAACTCCAGTGCTGCAAGTTCGACCGATGTAGACATGCCAGATCCGATCGCGACGGGGTTGGATTCAGCAACAACTAACGGCTCCGAAGATCTATAGTTGGTTCGACTCCTCTCAACTGACGCACGTCCTTTATCTGCGGCATCAGAGTACCCAAAGTGTAAGATCGCCTCCCAATCAGTCGCCACATGCGATGCTACCGCAGAGGCATGTTGAACTTGAACAGGTCTCCGTCTCTCTTTTTTGGCAAACCACGGTTTTACTTGGACGAACATATCAGCCAAGGAGTTTTTAAGTCCTATATAAGCAAATATCGCATAGGTCGCCAACAAAGAGTTGATGCTTGCATAAACGGCGTTGTACCAGAAGTGATGCTGATAATCACGAATCAAAGTAAATAACGAGAGTCCCAACACCAAATAAGGAGTCACAACAAATAGAAGTGGAGCAACGGTGCGTTTACGAACCTTTGGTGTTCGTCCAAATATGCCCTTGGAGCCGGTGATAACTTGGACTAATGAATTCACAGTTCCTGCAATGTTGACCGGCAAGAGCACTAAGTTGAAACCGTATATTCTCAGTACGTCGACTCTTTTGTATCCACAGTACTTGAGGTCACTAGCCATCGCTAGGAAATATGGAAGGGCCAACAGTCCAAGCAATGGACTTACCAACTTATTTGCATACGGATAAAACAAAAGTACTACGAGGCTAACTGAGCTCCAGGTGATTGAAGCCATGTAGTTAAAACGAAGTAGAAACTCACCTAATCGACCTTGTTCTCCTCTTTGTTTGCGCGCTTTTCTTAGCTTACGCAACTTGGGAACTATTATTAAGCCACCATCTGCCCATCGTCTTCTTTGAATGCAAAGAGATCCAAAGTCAGGAGGGGTAGCGCTGTAACTTAGACGCTCAGGATAGTTGAGGAGCTTCCAGCCTCCAATCACAAGATCGATGGAAGACTCCGTGTCTTCAATTGCCGTTCTGTCTTGGATATATCTCTTGATCTCGTAGTCACCGGCGAAATCAATCTTTACAATCTCGTCAAGTGCCTTTTTCCTTAGTACGGCATTTGCACCAACCCAGAACGTTGCATCGTAGTGCGTGAGTCCCTGGTGCACAATGTGTTGGAGATCCGTGGAAGCGCCCGCTATTCTTTCTAATCTGGTAGCTGAACCCGGATATGCGCTATATGGGGTTTGAGCAACTCCCACGCGTGCATGCTGGCTTTGTTCCATCAAATAAACCAATCGAGCAACGTATTCGGGCAGCAGTACACTATCGGCGTCCAGTGTCAACACATAGTCTGGATTACGTATATAAACCGTGTCATCATCGACATCAGAAGTCTTTTCTAGAATTCGACCAGATAAGGTTTGAATCTCTCGATAGTAACCACCCATGAGACCTATGTAGGAGTTCAGGTTCATCGCCTTATTTGACTCGTTAGAGAGAGATACATACAGCTTTCGCTCAAATGAACTCACGCTCACAGTAAAGATATTCTTGAGTCGCTTATAAAGTTGTCGGACCTTGTCTACACTTACAGAACTTACTTCACGACTCGCAACCCGAATTGCTCTAGAGGTCTGTTGCAGATCTTGCGCCAGAGCCCTAAATACTTGATTTGACAAAAATACATCGGTGTGGTCGACAACAACCAGCTCTTCAATCTGAATAGTTAGCCATTCGACTGCCTGTTCGTAGTAGTTTGCAAGAAGAATAAGGTCACTTTCGCTTATCATATGACCACGTTCTATGTTGTACTCAAACTCTGCCAGAGCCTTAGAAAACAGTACTGAAGGGTATTCAAAAAGTCGATTTATATCGTCTGGTAGCCGCCTCGCTGAATCCAACAAGAATCGGTTTCGGGGATCACCAGGAGTCGGCGGGTCATCAATCAAAAGGACAATGTCCATATCTGGATATTCCTGCAATGCCGCCGACAGGATAGTGGTACGAATAACCCTTATCTCTTCTCTATAGGAGGGGATAATTACGGTCACCGTAGGCGTCTTCTTATCGAAGTATTCGTCCAATACAGCCTTTGGCGTTCTTTGATGATCTTTGCCTCTATAAAAGAAGCCAAGTCTAGATGTCAAATAGGCTAAAGACGAATACGTCAAAAGACTTACTATGAAGAGATAAGATAGCGCCTCTAGCTTTGATCGCGTTGTGGCAGCTCCCCCTTGAACTAACTCCGTTAAAATCCATACTCCCAGGTAACCAAGCCAGCCGACAACTGTTACGACTATTGCTAGGCGCGCAACAGCTATCTTTCTATCTGTAAGTCCAACAGGAATTGCAGACATCGGATTTACGCGTTTGTCACTACCGATCTGTCGACGCTCCTTGGGAGACTCACGAGTAATTATCTCTGTCATCTTTGGAAAACCCTCTCAACCAGATCCATCAAAGAATTGAAAACTCTTTCATC
>JAJYGA010000059.1 GCA_021785255.1 Actinomycetes bacterium | reverse complement strand
CATGATCTCTACGGCGGGCTCACATGGGAATGGTAGGAGACATGATTTACCGCCACGAGTTCGATGATCAGAGGCTTGAGTTCTCTCCGTTGAGTCAACAGCAACTGATCCATCTGGACGTAATGCGTCACATGCAATTCATAAAGGTCTCATAATTGTTTTCGCGCGGCAATAAAATGATATTATGAGTATCGAAATGAGCTGTCTTATCGTCAAAATAGAACAATGTAGTCCAGCCAACTTAGATTGTTTTGTACTACAGAGAGAGCGTGGCCAATATTGAGCACCTCGGGAGACTGCCTATCAAAGCAGACTAGACGAAATGGTCTTTAGGGGATATATACAGCATGAGAGTATAGGTCCAGATGCTTCTTTTGATGAATATTCCCAGAAGAATAGTCTTTTCCCCGGAAAAACGACTAGACGCTATGCATTAGTAAATAGAGAAACTCAGCAATTTGTTGCAACGGCATCAAAAAACAATTTTGCTGATTTTTCCCAACAATCGCTATTACGCAAAGAAGTTGTCGTAGAGTCATGCAGAGATGATCAACATACAAATTATCTAAGAACTGTGTCATCGGAAAGAATTTGGGAAGTCAGTGGGCTGACTAATGAGGCTGGTCAGTCAAAATTGTTATCGCTTGAAATGTTAAGATCTATTTTTTCTGAAGCATACAATAATGGTAAAAAAGAGATATTTAGTGGTTTGTTGTTTGCGGCGAGATTTGAGATCTTGCAGTATATTTATGGTCATGAAAACATGGTGCGCATGGTTAATGATATAACAGTACAAGATTATTTTGGTAATAAAGATTTTCCTAGTAAAGCGAGACTAGTACCTTTTATGGTAAAAGTTGATGCGTTTAGTAGCAATCTGATTCAATCAATTCAGTGTTTATCAGTACAGGTCGCCAACGAACGACAACCTTATGACATGGTAGAGTTAGTTAGAGGTCTCCTAAAGTCTGAACCAAATAGTGATATTAATGGGAATTTAGAATATGCGCAATTACTTGCCCAAACTCGATATTTATTCTTTATGAGTCATTTTGTGCGGGAGCGAATACCAGAAGAGGACAATGAGATTATTGAACAATGGATAAATGTATAAAGTTTACGTTGGCAAAAACTAACTATGACTGAAATTTTTAACGGCGTAAAACAATTAGGTCCTCTGGAAGATGCCCTCAAGTATTATAGAATTTGTCGTCGACTTGCTGAGTATCTTGTGCAGTCTGAATCACAGTTAGTTTCTAATTCTCGAGACATTGATGACATCTTAGATAATCCGAGTCAGCATTTTAATTTATATGAATTCCAGGATGGATTGGTCATTCCATATCTAAAATCCGAAGAGCATATGCGTATGAGAACAAAAAGAAATCTGTATTTGGTGGACCTTGATGACCAAGGCAAGCTGTACGATAAAAAACTAGCAATTTTCGGAAACAGTGTGGGCAGGGCAATAGCTAAGCAATTTGTTGTTGGTGGGATAGGTAATGATATCACTATGGTTGACCCCGATACTGTTAGTGGTTCTAATCTCAATAGGCTTGGTGTCGGTAACGACCAGATTGGTGAAGTCAAAGTACTGTCGACCGCATTAGAGCTATCAAAAATTGATCCATATTGCATCTATAGAACTAGTGCGCAACCTTATCAATTGGGTGATTTTGGTAAGGACACAGATTTAGTTGTGGATGAAATGGACGATGTCCGATCCAAAGTTCTTTTGGCGCTAGACGCTCGGGAGAAGGGCGTCAATTGGATGATGGCTACGGATTTAGGGCGTAGAGCGATTGTTCAAGGTAGTCATTTTAAGGCCGGTAAAGACGATCGACTGTTTGGAGGTAAAATATCCGACAGAGAAGCAAGTCTGTTGATTGGGTGCGATATTACGCCAAAAGATGAGCAAAGATTTCTAAGGAAGATTATCGGCGTCAACAATATATTAAAAGAGCCTGATTTAGTAAGATCAACGCATCAAATAAAGAAGGGCAATCTTGAAGGCATCCCTCAGCTTTATTCTACTGTTACCAAGGCTTCAGCTTATATGATCGAGCTTGCGAGGCCGTTTCTGCTCGGTCGAATCGGACGATCTTTCCGAGAAGTTTTTGAGCCCGCACGTTTAACTAGACATAGTACAACAAAACAGAAATTCAATGATCTTAGAGACATTGTCAGTATTTTGTTTCATCCATAATTAGATGATCGAGCCTATGCTTTGTCGCAGTCGCGACGCTCGGAACTAGGACTTGGCTTTTCCTGGGAGTGGTCCCGATAGTTGCACCTAGCGTGTCTCATCAGAGTTTCCTTGCATGAGGGAACTGTTACTCCTTCTGCCCAGTTGTTCCAGTTGGTATCTACGGCGGGATGTACTCTGTTATGGGAAAGCCAACAAGGACCAGAGACAAAAGAGGTGCCTACAAGTAACGTCGATGGGCGTCCTATCTTCCTTGTCACACTTTCTCATTTAAATACGTAACCACTAAAATAGGACAGATGAACACCGACAATGGACCATACAGCACCCTAAGTGACATCTTGGTCCAAAATGAGAAGGGACTATTTCAGCAGACTCATGGCTGAAGCCAATTGGACTAACGTTGTTGTTCTTTTGACACCTGTGGGTTGTGTTGTACCAATTGACATACGAGAAAATACCTTCACGAAGCTGTTCAATGCCCAAAAGACGTGGCGGTAGAAGTACTCGGGCTTGAAGATCGATCAGAATGACTCAGCAGTGGCATAGTCGAAACACGAGCCAGTCTCACTCATTGTACGAACTGCTCTCAATGTAGAGTTCCCGATCCGACTATCGGTGTCAAAATCCATTCAGGATGATCGTTCTCGATACGTTTGAGTCTGTACTCGTTTTCAAATAACGCTACTAAATGTCCGCTTCTTCTTTTTGCTACTAAAACGCCGCCCAGTGTTGAAAGTTTGACTGCTGTTTCGGGTTCTGTTTCTCGCACAAATCGATACGACGTTCTTATTATCTCGACTCTAGCTCCAAACTCATTTTCAAGTCGATAGACGAGGACCTCGAACTGCATCTCTCCAACGGCGCCCAGCAAAGGATTCGTAGGCTGTCTTTCGTCCAAAAGAACTTGGATCACACCTTCTCGTTCAAGCTGTTCAAGACCCTTTTTAAACTGTTTGGTCCTAGATGTATCCGATGAACGAATGTAGGCAAAGATCTCGGGCGCAAATGAGATCAACTCGGGAAACCTGACGGGCATATCCTGATACAGTGTGTCTCCGATTCTTAGATCTCCAGCGTTCACCAGTCCAATTACGTCTCCAGGGAACCCTTGTTCTACGGTTGTTCGGTCTGATCCAAACATGGAAGATGCATACTTGGTCGCAAAGGGTTTTCCAGTGTCTGTGTTGATAACGGTCATTCCTCTTGTGAAAGTACCTGAACAAACCCTGACAAAGGCTATGTGATCGCGATGATTCGGGTTCATGTTTGCCTGTATTTTGAAGACGAACCCTGAAAAAGGTGAACTCAGATCTCTTGACCTGCCGTCGACGTCATTCCTTGGTGATGGTTGTGGCGCAAGTTCTGCTACTGCGCCTAAGAGGTGTCTTACGCCGAAGTTTGTTAGCGCAGATCCAACAAACAGAGGACTACTCTTGCCAGCTAGAAAGGTTGATTGATCGTGCCTGAGATCGAGTTCGTCGAACAAAGCACACTCTTCCTCGGCTTTTTCTATCTCTTTTTTGTAGAGGGATCTAGCCTCACTCATCGACATCATGTCTTCATGACCAACGTGCGCCCCTCGAGCGGTACGCTCGTACGTGATGAAGGTCGAACTCTCTCGTTCGATTACGCCCAGAAAGTTGCCCGGTATGCCTACTGGCCACGTAAGTGGAGTTGGTCGAAGCGAGATCATCTTTTCAATCTCATCCATCAGCTCAATGGGATCTCGACCAGGTCTGTCGTACTTGTTCAAAAAGGTAATTATGGGAATATTTTGTGCACGGCAGACTTCAAAAAGTTTGAGTGTTTGCGGTTCAACTCCCTTTGCTACGTCAAGCACCATAATTGCCGCGTCACACGCACTTAGCACACGGTAAGTGTCTTCTGAGAAGTCGCGGTGCCCCGGTGTGTCTAGCAGGTTGTAGACCAGATCGTTATATTCAAACTGTAAAACCGTGGAGGAAACCGAGATTCCTCGCTGCTGTTCCAGTGCCATCCAGTCGGACCTGGCTTGACGACGTCCCTGGCGCGCTTTGATGCTTCCGGCTTCTACCACAGCTCCACCAAAGAGCAAAAACTTTTCCGTTAGTGTTGTTTTGCCCGCGTCAGGGTGGCTAATAATTGCAAAGGTTCGACGACGAGCTGCTTGTTGTTCAACATGTCTTATGTCGTGAATGGATTTCGAGCTCTCAAGCTCCATTTTTCGAACCTCTTTGCGGTAAATTTATCTACTATGGGCGTCGCACGTCGTTGTTTGGCAGCGTCCGTGCAAACACGGCTCGCGAATCGAACCTCGGCCAGAAGTTGAGTTTAGCTGTGTATCTCGCGTTATAGTCCTGGGACGTGACTGGCGTCTATGACACGTGTTTCTTGGTTATGCTAGGCTAGCCCTGCGCTTCTGGTTGTTCGTTCTCTTGAGCCTCTTGTGCTCCAAGAATCTTCATTGCATCGGCGATGGACATGTCCGCTGAGGGCACCACGAGGTCCGACGAAGAAAGGTCTGCATCGCTGATCTCGGTTCCTGACTCTCGTATCAACTTTGTCAGCTGTGTTGTAAGCTTGACAAATGCGGCTTCGTCTGATTGGGATATAGCAAGTTCCATGGCAGTATCAAGTCCTTCTAGGGCCGGTCGTATGGTGACGGGAACTTTATATCTGCTTTCACCAGCGATTCTAATCACAAGCGAGTTTGTTTCATTGAGTTCTGGGGCCACAGGCTTTTGCGGAGCCTGACTTGCGTCGTTTCCTTTCGAACTGCCAACCTGGTTTCCACCGTTGCTTTGTGCTGGGGATGTTGATCCAGCTTCGAGTTCGGCCTTCATCTGTTCGAGTTGTAGATCTACGCTACTTGTTGATGAACCGGTAGACAAGGCTGCCTCGATATCGTCTCCAGGTCCCCCAATGGAAGTGTAGTCCAAGACTCCTGAGTCTGAGAGTTGAGATACCGCTGCTGCTCGAGCTTGCATCTCGTCAACTTTATCTTTAGCTCGATCCAGCATCAAGTTCACGTCTGTCATTTGCTCGGAGAGACCTCCTAGAGACTCCATCGCCTGGGTTGACGCTTTAGCTGCGGTGTACTGCGCCTTCATGGTGTCACGTTGCGCCCGGAAAACCTCAATCTTCGATTGGAGTTTGCGTCCTGTTTCTTCGAGGGCTTGCTCTTGAGATTGAAGTTGACTAATTTGAGGATCAAGAGCTGCGACATTTCTTTGAGCCTCTTGTGCTCTTGTCAGTGCTAACTTGGCCACGTCTTCTTGTCCTTGCTGCAGGGCTTGACGGGCTTGTCCTTGCAGCTTTTCGTACTGAGACTGTAGCGTTGCTCTTTGAGCTTCAAGGCGTTTCTGAGAAGTCAACACATCGGCTATGGATCGTCTGACTTGTTGGAGGTTCTCTAACATTTTTTCATAAGATAGGTCGAGAGCTTCCGTGGGATTTTCGACCTTATTCAGGGCGGCGTTAGCTTTTTGTTGGAACACCTGTGACATCCGCTTGAAAACACTCATCTTCAACTCCTGGTTAGACCGCTCTAAACTCGTATTTACGGCCTGCACAAAACTGCGCCGCCTCTTTGCTTATAGACTCTAGCGTATTAGTCATGTACTTGCTAGTGCGTATTTCTCCTCTTTGTAAGTCTACTTAGTAGTTTCTCTGCAAAAGCTATTAGATTTTCTTTCGTGACCTTCACCATGGACGACCGGAAGAAACAGATCCGGGAAAAGGTATTGAGATTTGACTTTGCTTTGGCGATCGTTTCTATAGGCATAGCCGCGTTCGGAGTCCTTATGGTGTACTCCGCTACGAAGGACGCTATGATCCAACAAGGACTAAGTCAGTATTACTACCTGGAGAGACAGGCTCTGTATGTAGTTCTTGGAGTTGCAGTCATGATCATTGTGGCTCTGGTTGACTACCGGAGAATCTCTTCTTTGGCCTATTTGATGTATGGCGGACTGATTCTTGGACTTGTGGGGGTTTATATACCTCATATCGGCAAGACCGCGCTTGGAGCTCAGAGATGGTATCAGTTGGGTCCCTTTCAGCTCCAACCATCCGAGTTTGCTTCAGTTGTGATAATTATCGCGATGGCATACTACATAGACAGTCTGGATGGTCCTATAACATTAAAAAATCTTATCCAGCTGCTTGTAATGGTTGGTATACCTATGGTGCTAATTATAAAACAGCCGGACATAGGTACTGGACTCGTAGTTGGAATTGGGGCAGCGTCTCTTTTGGCCGTTGATCGAACTCCTGGACGTTACTTAATGTTTTTGGCTCTGGGTGGGATTCTCGGAGTCTACTTAATAGTTCATCTTGGAGTACTTCACAAGTTCCAGCTGGCGAGACTCACATCGTTTTTAAATCAAAATAAGAACCCATTTGGAGCAAATGGTTACAATCTTACGGAGTCGAAGATCGCCATTGGCTCGGGAGGATTTTGGGGGAAAGGCCTCTTTAATGGGACGCAAACCAACCTGTCATACGTACCCGAACAGCAGACTGACTTTATTTTTACTGCCGTTGGGGAACAGCTAGGATTTGTTGGTACAGCCTCTGTAATAGCTGCTTTTGGATTTGTCAGTTACAGAATTTGGCGATCAATGAGACTTGCGAAGGATCCACTGGGTCGCCTTATAGTCGCTGGCATCTTTGGACTGTTTGTCTACTCCATTTTCCAAAATGCCGGTATGACTGTTGGCATAATGCCGATAACAGGTATTCCTCTACCGTTTATGTCCTATGGAGGTTCGGCAATGTTGACGTTTTTTGCCATCATAGGTTTAGTTTTAAACATATCTATGCGCCGGTCGGTCGGTTAAAGTGGCTTCTTTGGATTCGGACCAAATTGATCAAACGAACAGACAGCATTCTGTTCTGTCGTCGGAATCTGACGGTGCTGGTTCATCTGTAAATGAACAAGTGCAGTCGAGTCCTTCCCATGAAACTCCATTGAGTTCGTACGCCAAAGAGCAGACTGAGTCGTTCTCGCGTTTGCGACAAGTAATTGTTGACGACGTTGGTGTCGCTCTTCCTGAAACGTTTGCACGAGTCGTGCTTTCGGATGTGGATCGCAGATCGAGTTCTTTTATTGTACCTGTATCTATGGATCAAGCTGCCCAAATAGCCGCGGCGATGCGAGGTGTGAAGCCACCCAGACCCTTTTCTCACGAACTGATCGCGTCTGTTCTTTTAGGTTTTGACTTAAGAGTGGAATATGTTGCCATTACTGGCATACAACAAGGCAACTTCATCGGAGAGGTGACTATCGCTTCTATTCAGGGGAAGGTGAAGACCTTTGAGTCTCGGGCTTCTGACGCCATTTTGATGGCGTTGAGTTCAGACTTGCCGGTTCCCATTCTCGCTGACGTGTCCTTGTTGAGTGGGTGAGCCAGATCGGTGACGTTACGTTGCCGACTTGCAGGCGTTGCCCTTTAGCACATTATCAGAGAGACTGAAGGTCTAAGTTGTCCTTGTGCTTGGTGGGCTTGAAACCGACCAAGATGCGCTCATGGTT
The DNA here is from genome assembly GCA_021785255.1 of Actinomycetes bacterium. Classification (GTDB taxonomy): domain Bacteria; phylum Actinomycetota; class Acidimicrobiia; order Acidimicrobiales; family Acidimicrobiaceae; genus Ferrithrix. The sequence continues at coordinate 15,250 of JAJYGA010000059.1, read as the reverse complement.
TTAGGCCAGGAGGTTGTGGTCCATAGATACGTACCTCATTTCCTTCATGAGAGATCCGCGCCAATACGGCGATGAGAACGTAGTTAGCCACGAGCGACGAACCACCGTATGCGACAAATGGGAGTGTGACACCTGTTAATGGGAGAATTCTTATAACTCCAGAGATGATGAAGAAGGTTTGTAGTCCAAATGTCAAAGTGAACGACGCCGCTACCAGTGAAGAGAACTGCGATCGTGCTCTCATGGCAGCCCTAAGGCCAGCGCCGATCACAATCAAAAAAGCAAAAACGATAGCTGTAGTTCCCAAAAGACCAAGTTCTTCTCCAATAGCGGCAAAGATAAAGTCTGAGGTTACAACCGGTATGACGGAGGGGTGACCCTGTCCAAGTCCAGTCCCAGAGTACCCTCCTGTGCCAAGAGCGTACTGTGCCTGAACTATTTGGTAGCCAATACCTTGAGCGTACTTCCAGGGATCAAGCCAAATTGTAAAGCGCTCATTTACCTGAGCAAATAACTTTGACGCCACAAAGGCTCCAACGACGAAAAGTATTGAGCCTAGCCATAGGAAGGTTCTATTTGCGGTTGCTAGCCATACGGTAACTATGAAAGTTGCAAAGATGAGTAGTGCGAACCCGACGTCGCGCTCAGCGGCCATTAACATCATCGCTATGGCCCAAGCTGCACCTAAAGGACCGAAACTTCGAAGCGTTGGTCCTAAGGCCCGCAGACTTTTAAAAGAGAAGCGCTTCAACAGATCGCTTTTTTCGGTTAGATATGACGCGAAAAACAACGCGAGAAGAAGTTTTGCCGCCTCCACCGGTTGAAACGATAGTGGTCCAAAATGTATCCATAGTCGCTCACCGTTAATGTTTTCGCCAATCCCCGGGACGAGAGGTGAAAGGACCAGACCGATCCCAAGTATCACTAAAATGTAGCGAAATCTATCTAAATTGTCGGAGTTCTTTACGACCACGAGCGTGAGAATGTAAAGACCAACTCCTAAGGCCGTCCAAAGAACCTGAAGGTGGGCTTCGGTCCGGTCGAGTCTATCTATCATTACAAAACCGATCCCATTCAAGAGGGTGACAATGGGTAAGAACGCCGGATCTGTCTCCGGAGCGCTAATACGGTTTGCTAAGTGAGCGAAGTAAGGTACTAAGACGATCGCTACCAAATAGGGATCGACCCTAGGTGTGTATCTTTGATTCAACCCGTACTTTGCCAAAAAAAATGCAACTATTGTTGCTAAATTCGCAAGAACGAGAAGTCCGAGCTCGGTGCGCCGCCTTGGAAGACTCACCTTTACCGATGCTTTAGACGTCCCTTTGATGTTCTGTCCTTTATCCTGCGTTTTGACTGTCAATGGGCTACAACCTCATAGGAAATTTTCTCTTTTATGAACGAAACTAGCTTTATTAGCCATACTTTACTAGGTGTGGAGTTAGAAGCACTTGAAAACATTCGTAACTATGGTCCAACTCGTTTTATCAACCGAGAGCTTTCCTGGCTGGCCTTTGCCAACAGGTTAGTTGATCTCGTAGAGGACTGCTCGGTTCCACTGTTAGAGAGAACGAAGTTCATGGCAATCTTGTTTCAGGGGCTCGATGAGTTCTTTCAGGTTCGAATAGCTGGTTTGAAAGATCAGTTAGCTTCGAACAATAGGTTACGTTCACCAGATGGATTGAACCCGCGTGAACAACTTCAGGCTGTAAAAGGTGAGATGGACAATCTGCTCACAAGGGTGGAGTCGATCTGGCCATCTCTAAAAGAGAGTCTTATCAGCGAAGATATTACAGTCGTTGGATATGGAGAGCTTACCCAAGATGAGATATCTTATCTCCAAAAGTTATTCATTGAGGATATCTATCCGATACTAACGCCACTGGCTGTTGACCCTTCTCACCCATTCCCTTATATCTCAAATCTCTCATTGAACCTGGTTGTAAAGGTTTCTGGCGGTCCAGAAGATGAACTCCGTGTCGCCAGAGTCAAGGTACCTCCTCTGGTTTCCCGATTCGTTCAGCTGCTTGACTCTGGGAGGTATGTAGCGCTTGAGGAGGTGATAAGTGCTCATGCGGAACTCTTGTTCCCCGGTATGAGTATTGGTTCGCGCCATTACTTTCGCGTTACGAGGAACGCCGATATAATCTTGGAAGAAGGCGAAGCCGATGACCTATTGCTCCTGGTGGAATCTGAACTTAGACGCAGGCGTTTTGGCAGGGCGGTGAGATTAGAGATAGATGCACAAGCCGACCAGGGTATCGTCAAACTTTTGATTGAGGAACTCAAACTGCATCCTGACGACGTCTATCGCATGAACATACCGTTAGGTCTTGATAGTCTCTGGTCTTTTTACTCTCTAGATCGTCCGGAACTTAAGTCTCCTGCTGCGCCGCTCGTACCACCACCTGCCATCGTTGATGAGTCTGGGGCTGTCGCCGACATTTTCAGCATCTTGAGAGATCACGATGTTTTGGTCCACCACCCCTATGAGTCGTTTTCAGCTTCTGTGGAGCAGTTCATCTCTCAAGCTGCGAACGATCCTGATGTACTGGCAATAAAGCAAACCCTTTATAGAACCTCCGGAGACTCTACTATCGTGGAGTCATTGGTGAAGGCCGCTGAACGAGGCAAGCAGGTTGCGGTGCTAGTGGAGGTCAAGGCTCGCTTTGATGAGCTGGCAAACATCAACTGGGCTAGGAAGCTAGAAGAAGCTGGTGTTCACGTCGTTTATGGACTCGTCGGACTCAAGACTCATCTCAAGGCAGCATTGGTGGTACGTAAAGAAGGTGCCAGGTTAAATAGATACTTTCATCTCGGAACCGGTAACTACAATGCGAAAACAGCCAAGTCATATGAAGACTTTGGTCTTTTGAGTTCTGATCCTGAGATTGGCGCTGATCTTACTGAAGTGTTTAATATGCTGACTGGTTTCTCTGCGAGAACCCACTATTCTAAGTTGGTTCTGGCGCCAGCTGAACTTCGACGCTTTGTTACTGAAAGGATTCATCGACAGGCAAAGAGAGGCCCTGAAGGTCGAATTGTCATAAAGGTGAATGGACTTGTGGACCCAGAGATGGTGGACGAGTTGTATCTTGCTTCTCAAGCTGGAGTGAGAATCGATCTAATTGTTAGAGGAATTTGTTCTTTGCGCCCGGGTCTTGTGGGCTTATCAGAAACCATAACAGTGAAGTCGATTGTGGGATCAATGCTAGAACACTCCCGTATTTATTGTTTTGGAGGCATAGACGAGAGCGACGCTGAAATATATCTGGCTTCGGCAGACCTTATGTCTAGGAATCTAGATCGACGCGTTGAAGCTATGTTTCCAATCGAAGATGAGAGTGCTAAACGCAGTGTGATTGAAACGATCAACCTTGAGTTGATGGACGATACGAGATCTTGGACGTTGTCGGGAGACGGAAGTTGGCATCGGATTCCGTCGATGACGGGGATCCATTCCCAGCGAAGATTAGCCGAGCTAGCCTTGGACAGAACGAAAGCTGGCTTTGTGAGGAGAAAAAGTGCTGGAGCGTGAGTATAAGGTTGAGTTTGAGGGGAAACACGTTAAAGACGATCTGGATCTCATGGAAGTCACAGCAGGCTTGGGTCTGGTGCTAAGTGCCAGTGGGAACAAAGATCTTGTGTCGATTTACTTTGACACCGAGGACTTTCACCTACTTCACCTGGGAGTTGGACTGAGATTCAGATATGGCGATGGTGGAGATCAGTATTCACCTTCAACGCAAGGTACATGGGGCATAAAGACGGTACCGCTCATTGAACGCCAAGGAGCTGTGGCACGACACGAATTTGAACAAAAAGGCGTTGCTGCACACCCTCCCGCGTCATTTTTTGAGCCTCTTAATTTTGTTCTCGACTCCGTTGACAGCCTTTCTAGGGTTGCCGAAATTCATAATCGTCGTACGTGGAGTCGTTTCAAGGTCGGATCGCTGGAGGTGCTTGAGATTGACAGAGACAAAGTTGAAGTTCGCTACGGAACGCCGCAACGTTACGTCGAGGTTGAAGTGGAAGCTCTTGACCCCAAAGGATATTCACTTTGTGACAAAGTTGCTGCCGTGATGGCGTCTTTAGGCGGAACTATGACGTCTCGATCAAAACTTGAAAGAGCACTGTCTTCGAAAGCTACGGGGCAGGTCCCACGTTCGCTGGGAGATCTCAATGGAGTCTTGGAACTCAAACAGGCCCTGGGACTGGAACTTTGGCTCCATAAAGTGACAGAGACTCACTACCGCGAGTACCTAGATCAGCTGCTTATAGCCTCTGCGTTAGGTGTAAGAGATGGAAGTGGATTTAAAGACGAGACATATTGGGTGGCTATTGGTTTCTTGCTGTTAGCTAAAGATATCGATGTTGAACGTGACTTTTCAGAGATTGATCTGGTGAGAAGCTGGGTTCTTGATCTCCTGTTGCATGGAGACTCCACGCACTCTGAAGATCACGTGAGGTCGATTATCTCTGCGGTGGGTCGCCATCTTCCTTTAGATACGGAGACGTACTGGGTTTATGAAGCTCCGCCGCTTGAATACATAGTGCGACTTGTAGATAGGGGAGTATATACATCTACGAATAGACTTGTCGAGATGGCGGCCGAACTTCAACTAGGTGCGGTGGCCTTACTAAAGGAGTATCTACTAGCGTAGAAAAGATGTGGACAACTTGAGGAAAGATTCAGCAAGCACCGATCTGCATTTTGATTCCAAGTCGATAGTTGAACCGATCGTTGGAGCTTTGGATCTAGGTTCCAACTCATTTCACGTCCTCGTGGTAAGGGTGAAGCGGGACAGAACCTTTGAGGAGCTTTATTCAGAAAAGGTAATGCTGCGACTTGGCGAGGAGGTAGCACGAAGCGGTAGGTTGTCCGACGCTACTATCGAGAGGGCTGTAGAGGCTGTTGCAAGCCTCATAAAGACGTCGATGCTGGTTGGCTGTTCCAACTTTGTTGCCAATGCCACAGCAGCATTCAGAGAGGCGGAGAACTCCTCGGTGCTCGTGGATGCCATCTGGGAACGTTGTCGAGTAAGAGTCCATGTTATTTCAGGACACAGAGAGGCTGAGCTGATCTTTCGGGCAGCGAGAGCGTCTGTGCATTTTGGAAGAGCTCCTTCACTGGTAGCAGATTTGGGAGGCGGCTCTTTGGAGTTTGCTCTAGGCGATCAAGCCCAGATGTACTTTGGTGTGTCTTTGCGTTTGGGAGTGGGTCGTTTGCTTTCTAGATTCCCTTATGACGAGCCTCTTTCTTCAAAAGAGATAGCGACGATAGAAAGTTATCTTTCAACTCATTTGAAACCGGTCCTAACTCAGGCTTCGGACTATAGTCCGGAGAAGCTCATTGTGTCTTCTGGAACCTTTAGTACTCTGGCAAGAATCTGTTATATGAACCTCGAAGACATCGACGGTTCGGCTACCGGTAATGAGGTGAATGGACTTTCATTGTCACCAGAGCACTTTGACAATCTCGAGGCGTTGATACTAAAAAATCCTCCATCCAAGCGTCTAAAGGTTACTGGTGTGGACTCGAAACGTAACGACCAACTACCTCTTGGTTATCTGGTTCTTAGGAGTATTCTTGCTCATCTGAATGTTCAGGAGGTTCAAGTATCTGAGTGGGCTCTAAGAGAGGGGATGATCCTTAATTACGTTGACGAGATGGCGGACTTTGAATTTACTTTCGATGAAGAGTCACTAAGGCTTGGGTCTGTTTTGACCTTTCTTGGAAAGTTTGGCGGTTTTGGTTCTCACTCGCAACAGGTTCGCAAGATCGTAAGAGAACTGTCTTTGGCACTAAAAGACTACATTGGATTCGACTCTTCTGACATTGAGATCCTGGAGTATGCTGCTATGGTGCATGACATAGGTAATGTCATCTCTGCAACCCACCATGATCGCCACTCTGCTTACCTCGTCGAAGCGGCAAACCTTAGAGGGTTTTCAAAAGAAGAACAACATCTTATGTCGGTGCTGTGTCGTTATCATAAAAAAGGCCAACCAAAGGCTGAGGAATATCCGATTCTGTCGGCGCTTAGTGCTAAAACTCTGGAGAAGCTCCTGCCTATGTTGGCCATACTACGAGTCGCCGATGCATTGGATCGGTCTCATCAAACAATAGTGGAAAGTGTTTCAGCAAAACTGAAACACTCTACTTTAGAACTTGATCTCGTCGTCAGCGGTGATGCCACTTTGGAGCTTTATGGCATTAGGCGTAAGGGATTACTTCTGGAGGACGTTCTTTCCAAAAGGATTGAGGTCAAAGTGGAGTAGGGTCTTGCGGATATCACTTATACGCCATGAGAAAGTATGGATAGCTTGTGCTAGTCGAGTTCTGGAGGAAGGTCGATTTTATCGAGTTCCATGGTTACGTCCTCAGCTGCCTTGCCAGATGCGAGTTTAAGCGAGATGTAAGAGGCTACGCCAACTGGAATTGGGACCCAAAAGTTGAACAGACGCCAGGTGATGACACCCAAGATAGCTATTCCTCTTGGAACACCAAAGAACTGGACGAGAAGAAGTGTAGAAAATGCTTCAATCACTCCCAACCCTGAAGGTGTAATTGGTAGGACCGCCATTACGTTTGCCACGCTATACGCCACGAGCAGGTAGTCGGGATTCACAATGCGTCCGAAAGCAGCCAACATAACCCACAGGCTGGCTGCGTCTAAGAGCCAGTTCAGAGTCGCCCAAACCACGGCGCTTTTTAGTGCGTAAGGGTCCTCCATAAGACTGGTCAATCGTTGAGCTATACGTTCAAATGAACGCTTCAAGTCAAAACGTCTAAGGAGAGGGATGTGCCGGGTAGCTCTTGTAAGTACCTCCAGGCCGTGTTTTTGCCCTTTGGTGAAGAGGTAGATCAGAGATGCTGCTGCGGCGATTAGGACCGCTCCAAGAAGTGCAACGGTCAGGTAGAGCTTGTTGAAGCCAGCAAATGGTATTGATACGATGAGCGATATCCAAAGTAGCGCATTGAGAACTAGTGCTGAGCCGATACCTTGAGTGGCGATAGCGAATCCAGTGTCAGCACCTGAGACACCTGAGGCGTTCATTAACCGCAGTGACAGACCGGCTCCAGATGCGGCTCCGCCAGGAAGAACATGCGATACCGAGAGAGAGGCAAGGTCAATGCGAAGGATCTGCGAGTACCGCGGTCTCGCGTGTTGAGGAAGAAGAGTTTGGGTAAGTTTGCCGTACGCAGACAGAGAGAGGGCTTCTAAAACAATGCCAAGTATGACCAGATAGTAGTTGGCTTGAGTGATGAGATGAAGGGATTTTCTAGCCCCAGCCAACTCTGGAAGTACAAAGTATTCAATTACGAGAAGTGCGATGAAACCTGACGCTCCTCTAATTGCGAATCTCCTTATGAGTTTCGCTGTAGAGCGTTGGGCACCTCGTAGTTCAGTTTTTTTCGGTGTCCGCAACTTTTCCCTTCTTATCTACGATCATAGCGGAATACTTGCTATGTTTGAAAGACGGCGCATAGGCTAAAGTCAGTCAAGTGTTGGAAGATATTCCAGAGTATAGGCTATCAGGCACGAGCGTATAAGTTTAGGGAGGGTCGTGAGTTCGAACTCCAGTGGTTGGAGCATGAAAAGGATTATCTTACTGGAGGTCATCACTCTGGGGATTATAGCAACTGCTGTCCTTTTTTGGTCCCTCAGACATCTCTTATTGGAGTTGCTTGTTGCCCTCGTGCTCGCGGTGGTAGCAGAACCCGCCATAAGACTTTTAACAAGAATAAAAATTCGTCGCTCTGTAGCGGTAGTTGTGGTATTTATTCTGCTGCTGACGCTGGTGGCTCTCGTTCTATTTGTGCTTACAGTTCCTTTGTATCATGGCGTAGTGGCGGTAATAGTTAAACTTCCAGAGCTTGTAAAAGCTGTTGAAAGTCATCGTGGGCAACTCGGGAATATACTAGCAAAGCTGCATCTTGTTACATACTTGAAGAGTTCCTCAACTAAGGTCACACAGCTTATAACGTCTGCTGCCAACCCAGCGTTCTTGGCTGCTAAGGGTCTGTTATCGACGTTAATAGATTTAGTGGCGATATTCATTCTCGCGGTGTTTCTATCGTTAGAGGGTCCGCTTATCGTCTATGGAATATTAACTATAGTTCCAAGCGAAAGCGTACCTCTGATTAAAAGAGCGATATTGGATACCTCTCAGGGTGTTACTCGATACGTGCTTGGGAACTTGCTGACGTCTATCGTGGCTGGGATCGTGGTAACTGTTTCACTTTCTATTCTTGGAGTACCTTACGCACCGCTGCTCGGCCTGTGGGTCGCGTTGGTGGATCTGCTGCCTTTGGTGGGCGGACTCCTAGCGGGTGTCCCCACGGTCCTCATTGCTCTGGTTCATTCGACCTCAGCTGGCATAGTTATGCTCATTATCTTTATTGCTTATCAACAGATAGAGAACCATGTGCTAAATCCCATCGTGTTTTCCAGAGCCGTGAAACTGAATCCGTTTTGGATCTTGTTTGCGGTGTTAGTGGGAGAACAACTAGCCCATTTGGAGGGCGCCCTTCTCGCTATTCCCGTAGCAAGTGGTCTTCAAGTGGTGGGGAGAATTCTTTGGGAGGAACGCCTGCGTAGACTGGCGGAGAGTCCGAGGGTTTCTGGGAGCGAAGAGGAGATCTGAACAACTTCTTGCTAAAGGCCGTGTTCTTTTAGGCTCCCGAGCGTACACCCTTGCTGTTCACAGAGGGTCAGAAGTGGTTCGAGTGCACCCAGAGTGGCTCTGAAAGAACCAGGGGAGCTCGTGCAATCAGAGTCGTGGAGAAGAACGGTCGCTCCTGGTGCAAAGCGTTTTTTGATGTCGATCATGACTTGCGTGGTGCTCGCGGACTGCCTCCAATCTCGACCCCAAGCTCCCCATAAAACAGGGCGAAGTGAGAGATCAAAAGCTGATCTTAGGGTTGGCTCCGTTAACACTCCATAAGGTGGGCGGAAAAAGAAGGGCCGAACTCCAGTCGCGCTTTCAAGTTGATTTAATGCTTTCTCCATATCAAAACGAATAGTTTTGGCACTTCGAAACAGATGGTTCTTGTGCCACTGTCCATGTAGGGCGACTTCGTGGCCGTCATCTACGACTCGTTGAGCTACGTATGGATAAGCTTCCACCATGGAACCTAGCATGAAAAATGTTGCTTTGACACCTAAGCGCTTTAACTCGTTGAGGATCAAAGGTGTAGATATAGGGTCGGGACCGTCGTCAAACGTCAGGGCTATATGGTCTGTCCGCCCCCACCCCTGCTGGTATTCAAATAAAGTGTCTTTGATCCAGATTACAGATGCCAAGGCTGGGTAGCTACGAATTAAGGTGGATGCAAATACATAGCTACCGGCAGCTGTAATGAGGCGTTTTGACGTGATGGACCTGGTCATGGAGGTTATCGGTTACCCTAACGTGGAGACTGAAGCCACGACGTATCCCTTTTTATGCACAGCATCGAGTAGTGCTTTGATCTCCGATTTGAGTTCTGTCAAGGTCATGTGATTTGCGTTGATCTCATAAACGGTATCTCCGGGGACTATTTTTGGCGTTGATAAGGTATTTATGATCTTTACTCGTGGAACCACCTCGTGGTGAAGTTCTGTCCAGGCTAGGTCAACACTGTTGATCTGTTGCTGCGGCACGTAGATGTTGACTGCCTTTTTGGTTAGTTTCTCTAGCAAGGTGGTGGTTCCTGCAATAGCGTTGTTGGGTAAGAAGAGATGGATATCGGCATCGGTGGGAGTCCCGCCATTTACGATCGTTACTCCTTTGGACGCCCAAGCCGTCACTGTCTGTGGATCAGAAACGGCAATGTTTTCTGGAATAACTGCTGCAATGTCGTCTTTTAACAAGATCTTGCCTAAAGAAGAGGAGGTGACATTGAGCTTGCCAGGCCGGACCGCTAAATAGATGTATGGCAGCTTCGCAGAGGCCTTGTCAATATTTACTCCATGATTGCCAACAATATTTGCTCCGAGATTCGCCGAGATAAACAGGGCACCAGAGGCTAGAACTGTACGCGTCGCGACCTTTTTCGTGATACTTACAGCGTCCTCAATTCGTTTAGGTTTGCGATCTGACCCATTCAAAATGGCGTCTACTATGTAGCGCTCCGGAGTAGGATCAAAGATGGAAATTGCTGAAGATGTCAGCCGCTGTCCGTCTTTCGCTGCATATAAGATAGCGTTTTCAAGTTCATCCTCATTTCGAGCGAATACGGTTACTCCGCTCAAATGCATGCGTCTTGTGTTATCTTTTCCATGCCCCGCTATGGGTCTATACGATACCACTGGAACTCCAGATGCAAAGGCCTCTAAAGCAGTAAGCCCTCCAGCGTTCTGGACAACTACGTCAACGGCGCCCATCAACCGATGCATCTCGTTGGTCCAGCCAATGACTGACCCAAATCCCAACTTTGACAGACGCTCTTTGAGCTGATCGTTCTTCCCGCAGACAACTACTGGATATATATTTTCGTACTGTCCAAGTACTCTGAAGGTCTGCTCAAGTTCCCCTACACCCCACGAACCAGCTACAATCAACACAGCAATTTTGTGCTTAGGTATCTTATAGATCTCCCTTTGACGTTCTTTGTCAATGGGCTCAAAAAACTTAGGACTTACGAAGGGTCCTGAGATCTCTACGTTCGGCTCTTTTAGTAGAGCTCTGACTCCTGCTGCGGCGCTAGGGGACACGCAAATGTGCACGTCGATACCGTCGTGGACCCAAAGCGGATGAACTGCAAAGTCGGTGAGAAATGTGATGCTAGTAGTTTTGAGCGGATTTCTTTTCTTGGAGCGAGCCCGCCCGAGCACAACAGAGGCAAAGGGATATGTGGTTACAATCGCATCTGCATTGAACTCGTCGGCCCATGCTCTCAATTGTTTTTCAAAGAAGTTTCCCAGTAAGAAAGTGGTAACTTTCGATAGACTTCTAACTCTGGACCAGAGCCAGTACAAAAGCTCATAAGACCAAGGTGATTTTTCCATCTGGAAGTGATAGGTCTCATATAAAAAGCGCCCGATGCGATCATTGGCATCTAAAAAATCGACAATTTTGGTTTGATATCCTTTTGCTTCCAGACGTTCGCATATCTGGGCTGCTGCACCGTCGTGACCGGCTCCCATGCGCGCTGAAACTACGAGGACTCTTTTTGACACTTTCTCTAGCCTATACTTCTCTGAAGTGGTGTACGTCTTATCATTGGTAGCAGCAACGTGTTTTGCCATAGCATCGGTGGCACAACATCGTGCTAGCCAGAGTCTGTCTGTAGAGTTGAACCTAAGGTTTCGTCTTATAGGTAGGCTTTTCCGAAATGCGGACTTTCTGCGAGGGTCCCTCTTTGATATCATCGGTATCGTCGCTCAGTTCTTTGCTCTCACTTTAGGTCCGGTATCTATTGTTCAGCCCATACTTTCCGTGGGACTTGTCCTAGCTCTTGGGATTGAACATCGTCTTGCTCGAAGAAAGTTTCAACCTCTTGATATTATCGCGTCAATAATTACTACGCTGTCATTAGCTTACTTCGTAATTCTGAGAGGTGTTAGCGTTTCTGATAATTTGTCCATGTATCTATCCATTATACTGGCATTATCAATTTTATTATGGGATCTCGTGCTATTGATAATCGCCAAGATCATGTCTAAAGGCGTGCCGCAGTTGCTAATTGTTGCCTCGGCTGCGCTTTCATTGGGTTGTGGATCCGTATTGGAACGCGAAGTAGGCCTAGCTTTACATCACGGTATCGTTTATACGGCGCTCTATCCGCCAACATGGATTTTAATTGTCATAGCTCCTGTGGCTTTGGTTTTGGTTCAAAGCGCCTTCCAGCTTGGCACTTTCAAGTCCGTGCTACCGATTCTCACCGTCGGAGAACCCGCCGTCGCTATTGGTCTAGGCGCTTTGATGCTTGGCGAGACCGTACTGCCTGTTCGACATCTTGTTGATGGTTCTTTGGCGTTAGCCGTAATGGTGATATCTCTTTTGTACCTTGCGAGGTCGGAGTCCAACTTCATGGATAGCGTTGAGAGTAGTCCTGAGGATCTTAACTAATGGAAGGTTTTGACAAACGTCACCAACCGCGAAGGCTATATGATGACCGCTATGATCTGCTACCTGATGATGATAGCTATGGAGCAATCGTTGTATTCATACATGGCCAGCCAGGTTCCAAGGAGTCGTGGGCACCTGTAGTCTCGAGACTTTCGGGATCAACCAGAAGACTTCTGGTAATTGACAGACCTGGATGGGGAGGAAACGTCCAAGATGCCAGATCGATTCAAGGGAACGCTCGATACGTACTTAGCCTTTTGAAAGAGATTCCCAAAGACGTACCTGTGGTACTCGTTGGACATTCATTGGGCGCGGCTATCGCGGTTGTGGCTGGCACGATGGAACCAACTCGAATTCGAAATGTCATAGCTATTTCCCCTGCATTCAACAGCGATGCCATCGTCAAACTGGACTCTTTCATTGCGCTTCCTTACATTGGGATGGGGGCTTCAAAGGTAACACTTGAACTCTATAAGCGACAGATGGGGTACTCTCATTGGGGGCAGTCAAGCACTCGTAGCTTCCACCTTGAACAGAGTTGGCTGCTTAGAGAGCTCCGTGGTCTTGACGCCGCCGCCACTTGGTTTGAAGGCAAGCTAAATATCTTGTACGCACTTGATGACGTAGTGGTCCCGTTGCGCTCAATCGTTGCAACGATAAAACGTAACCCGCAGAGTAGGGTCGAGGTTCTAAGAAGGGGAGGACACGACCTGCTTCGGACGAGAGCTTCGGCAGTCGCGTACTTTCTGTCCAAAGTGTATTAAGCAAAGAATTTTTTTGATGTTTTTTATTAAGACTAAAGGGAGCTAAGTGAAGATGGGGCTATTGTAAACATTAGGTGAAACTTGTATCATACTTGCGTTAAATTTAGTGAATAGTGATGGTTTGAAGTTGTGGGGTTGAGCAGTGGGGGCTGCGTGTTTAGGTCTTCGACATGGGGGGTGTCAGAAGAAACTACGGACTTGTAAGTCTGAGTGGAGGATGCCTCGAAATGGAGTCGGCGAGTTTAGCGACTTGGAATCACGATAGCTGGCGATCCTTGGCCGAGTGTGCCGAGATGGATTCGTCCCTTTTTTTCCCCGTTGGCGTGACTGGCGATGCGGAGATTCAAATACGAGAGGCAAAGGCTGTCTGTAGTTGCTGTTCAGTTCAGCTTCAATGTCTTGAGTTTGCTTTGAGAAGTAACCAAGAGTATGGAATCTGGGGTGGCAAGGACGAAGAGGAAAGACGTGTCATAAGACGTATGAGACGAAGGCAAAAGAAGCTTGCCAACGCTTCGTAAAGTATGCGTTTGTGAGTGACTTGTAGACTTGGCTTGTCGAATTGCTGGCATCTGTACATGACAGCAAGCTAGGCGTATCTACTAGCCTTAGATAGTTTCAGTTTTTGAGATGCATGCGGTGTTTGATGGTACTTGTTTCGCAGTTACGGCAGCTACACGCTCCTGATGAAATCGAGAACGTTCCTGAAGTGAGATTGACTTTGTCATCTGGACTTGTCATATGTTCTGTAGATCCTCTCTAAAACTTGATGTGGTTTGTACTTCTTCGATTAGTAAGTTGATTTTGACACTTAACCGCAGTGACAAAGACCTTGGTTATGGCCTAACGTTGTGCAACAGATGCCTGGGATTACCGATGATAAACCTGCTAATCTCAGAGCAGAAGGTACTAGTTTGGGATAAATCTCGATTCTTCTTTGTATGATTTATCGAAATGCCTCGTAAGTTGGTGCATGGACAATACGGGCAGAACTGGTCCTTGACCGTCTTGGTTTGTACTATTATTATCTCGGTCACGCCAAAGGAGAATAGAGCAGTTTGAGTACTATGGGGATCAAAGTACCCCTTACCAATAGATTACTATCTTCGAAGTCGTTGAACGTTCTCGCCTTTATTGTTTCATTGTTTCAATTCATGGGACTATTAGTCTTCGCGATTAATCGATTCTCTCACTTTGATGCTGGAATTGACTATGCAATCTTTAATCAAGCAACTTACCTAATCGGTCATGGACATCCCAATCCCTACAATACGTTGTATAACGATAGGTTTTGGCAGGATCAATTCAACTTGCTGGCCTGGGTCATTGGAGGTATTAGGACGATATTTCCAAGCAGTCTTACGTTGCTTGTGATACAAGCAGGTGCCATATCGATGACTTCATTCGTTGTAGTGAGATTTGCAATTAAGAGTTGTGATCAACGCGACTATCCCAAATGGCTGAGAGTGGGAGTTGTATTTGGTATATCTTCGCTAGTGTTTACGAGCCCATGGGCATACGAGGCAAACTTTTTCGATTTTCACATGGAACCGATATTTACTTTGACGCTGGCCCTATCGTTGTATGGTTTCTACTTTAACAAAAAGCGCTTGGGGTATGCAATGATAGTAGTTTCCTTACTCGCGGCAGTAGCTACTACTGTATTCGTCGTCGGTATGGGTATAGGAATGATCGTTGTAAAACGACTGCGACAAAGCGGAGTGGTTCTGGCTGTATTAGGTCTTGTGTGGTTCCTGGTGGCCAATGTCCTAAATGCACACCAAAGTACTACCTTTGCGGCGACGTACGGATATTTGGCACACAACTCTTCTACTTCGCCGTCTTTGGTCTCCATATTTGAGGGTATGATCACTCATCCCGGTACTCCAATATCTGTCTTAAATGCCAGAAGAGGCCCCATCGCCCAGATCTTTGAGTTCTCGGGATTTTTGGGTGTTTTTTTCCCGCCATCGGGATTGGCTGCATTGACGGCGATTCTTACAAACGGACTAGCGAATACACCCGCTTTTATAGCTCTTGCTCAGGGATTTCAAAACTATCCTGAGGTTATTTTGCTTACCATGGGAACGGTCGTTGTCGTATTAAAATTATTCAGATTTATTGGCAGTAGATACGAGTCTAAGGTCTCTTTAGAGGTACTGGGAAAGGGTCTTGGAACGCTAACTGCTCTTGTCGCAGTGGTTTTACTGGTTGTGGCGGTAAATATTGACATAGGTATTCCTCCATTTTGGCTACGTGTCACACCCGCTGTGGCCAAGACATTAGGACGATACTATCCCAGTCGAAACGTGGAGGTTATATCTACGATGAATGTAGTTGGCCGATACGCGTCTAGGGGATTGATATATGCATGGTTTGGTGACCCGCAATCTTTCCCCATATGCGCCAATAAGCAGGTTGTAGTGCTT
>JAJYGA010000097.1 GCA_021785255.1 Actinomycetes bacterium | reverse complement strand
GCGGAGCACCGTTTGTCAGAAACGGTGGAAAAGCTCTGGCACATATTTTTGAGCAGAACGACTGCCTGTATTGATCTCCCAATCTTACATAGAGTGTTTTGCCCGTGCTTGTAGTAAGAATTGGTCCATACGGTGAGTTGCGATATGAAAGAACTGCAGGCCCCGGAGGATGTCCCTGGATCCATCCAGGAAGTGTTGTAGATGGATAGTTTGGTACGACGAATCCTGCACCGTCGTCTAGGGAAGGATTTGATCCATGTGGAGCGCCCTGCAAAAGGTGTGTGTTAGTACCGGAGTATCCGCCTTTATAGGTCGCCTTGCCGTTAGATGATCCAGGGACAACAACCGGAGCAGCTCCTGCGGGACCATACTCTCCGTTTGTGTAGTGACAAGCACTTAGCGTAGTAGCTACCGCTGATATTCCTATTAATGCCTTCACTCTATTACTTTTCACATAAGAGAGTCTAATGATCCCAGGCCCCCTTATGTTCTTTGAGGTTAATGCTAGCCTCACTTAGTCTCTTGAACCGCTCAGCCGAAACTTGCGAATTGGTCTTGTGAAGTAGAAGTTCAAAGATTACTTTTTGACTTTACACCTAGGGTGTCGTCGAGTTCATAGACGATTGGAACTCCATTGGGTATTTCATAGTTTACGATGTCATTGTCGGAGACATTCTCCAGATGTTTTACCAAGGCTCTAATGGAGTTCCCATGTGCAGAGACCAAAACAGTTTCATCTTCAAGAAGCTTCGGCACCAATTCATCGTACCAAAAGGGCATCATTCTTTCGAGGACATCCTTTAGGCACTCCGTTTGAGGTAGTAACTCTCGAGCGACTCTTCGGTATCTCAGGTCTCCTAAGAGTTCCGCCATATCGTGTGGTTGAAGTGGTGGAGGTGGGACGTCAAAGGAGCGTCGCCAAAGCTTCACCTGCTCGTCACCGTAGCGCAGCGCAGTCTCTGCCTTGTTGAGGCCTTGTAAAGAACCATAGTGTCTTTCGTTTAAGCGCCAGGACTTTTTAACCGTTATCCAGCTCAAACCCATCTCGTATAGGGCTAGATCCAAAGTTTTCACGGCTCGTTTCAGGACTGAAGCAAAAGCTATGGTTGGAACGAGTCCCGCTTGGGACATGAGTTGGCCGGCCTCGACCCCCTCTTTTATGCCCTGTTCGGTGAGATCCACATCGATCCACCCTGTGAAGCGATTTTCCAAGTTCCAAGTGCTTTGACCGTGTCTTAAAAGTATCAGAGTTGCCACGACACAAGACTAGTGGAAAACTCTATGGAGACCATTTCATCGCTGTTCTCCATCTGTGCAATCTTGAGCGCATGTGCCTCAAGTTTTCAGTTGAATTTAAGAAAATAGGAATAGAGTTTCCATTTGAGCGTTGCAATATCCGTAAAGTTGATATAAACTAACTCAAGTTATATTACTTGGATATGTTAAAGTGAAAGTAGGAGGCGTACATGCCTAAGGCAGTAGGTATAGATCTTGGAACCACAAACTCCGTGGTATCGGTTCTAGAAGCGGGTGACCCGGTAGTTATTCCGAACGCGGAAGGTGGACGGACGACGCCTTCTGTTGTAGCATTTGCAAAAAACAGTGAGATTTTGGTCGGTGAGGTTGCCAAAAGGCAGTCAATTACTAACCCGGATCGTACCATTCGATCGGTCAAGCGTCATATGGGAACTTCCTGGACTATCGACATCGACGGTAAGAAGTATACACCTCAGGAGATCAGCGCCAGGATTTTGGCAAAGTTGAAGCGAGATGCTGAGGCGTATCTTGGGGATACTGTAACGCAAGCGGTAATTACCGTTCCGGCGTACTTTGATGACGCCCAGAGGACGGCAACCAAAGAAGCGGGTCAAATTGCGGGCCTTGAAGTTCTTAGGATCATCAATGAGCCTACAGCAGCGGCTCTTTCTTACGGTCTTGATAAGGAAGGTGCCGATCAAACTGTGCTTGTCTTTGACCTTGGTGGCGGTACCTTTGACGTGTCTGTGCTTGAGATAGGCGACGGAGTTTTTGAGGTAAAGTCAACCTCTGGAAATACGCATCTCGGCGGCGATGACTGGGATCAAAGAGTAATTGACTGGTTAGTCAAAAGCTTTAAAGATACCGAAGGTGTGGATCTTTCTGGTGACAAAATGGCAATGCAAAGGCTCAAAGAAGCTGCAGAGAAAGCCAAGATTGAGCTTTCTGCAATGATGGAAACCACGATTAATTTACCCTTTATAACAGCAACTGCAGATGGACCGAAGCACCTGGATATCAAACTGACGAGGGCAAAGTTCCAAGAACTCACGCAGGATCTTGTGGACGCCTGTAAGGGACCATTCGAGCAAGCCATAAGAGACGCTGGCCTTACTACAGACAAGATTGATCATGTGGTAATGGTTGGTGGATCTACTCGTATGCCAGCCGTTCATGACCTTGTAGTTTCTCTCACAGGTAAAGAACCACATAAAGGTGTGAACCCAGATGAGGTCGTTGCAGTAGGAGCCGCAATTCAAGCTGGAGTTCTAAAAGGTGAAGTTAAAGACGTGCTTCTTCTTGACGTAACGCCTCTTTCTTTGGGTATTGAGACCAAAGGTGGGGTTATGACCAAGTTAATAGAACGCAATACCACGATTCCAACCAAGAGAACAGAGGTCTTCACAACAGCCGATGACAATCAGCCCTCTGTGGAGATACACGTCTTGCAAGGCGAGCGAGAGATGGCTATGTACAACAAGACTCTTGGGCGTTTCCAACTTGTTGGGCTACCCCCGGCACCTAGAGGGATTCCTCAGATTGAGGTCACCTTTGATATTGATGCTAATGGCATAGTGCATGTTTCTGCAAAAGATAGAGCGACTTCCAAGGAGCAGTCGATAACCATTACGGGTTCCACGAGCCTGTCTAAAGACGATATCGAACGGATGGTGAAAGACGCTGAGGCTCATGAGGCTGATGACAAGGCTCGCCGTGAAGAGGCTGAGGTAAGAAATAACGCAGATACTTTGGTATATCGCACTGAGCAGTTGATCAAGGAACAAGGTGAGAACTTGAGCGGGCCAGAAAAGGAGGCCGTTGAAGCTTCCCTCGCTGAGTTGAAAACTGCAATTGCAGGTGATGACGTGGCAAAGATCAAGTCTGCAACTGATGCATTGATGTCGGCTAGCCAGAGTTTTACACAGAAACTTTACGAAGAGGCGGCTAAGTCTGCTTCGAGTTCGGACATGGGATCGTCGGGATCTACAAGCTCATCAGATGACGAGATTGTAGACGCTGAGATCGTTGATGAACCCAACAAGGAGAGCTAGTGAGTAAGGAAGAAAAGGAAGAAGAGGTCAACGACCGTACCGAGGAAGAAGATACTTTAGAGCAACCCTTGGGTGATGGCGGAAACCTTTTGGAGGAGGAAGAGTCGAAAGAGGGCTTTTCCTCCTTGGAAGATGAAGCTTCCTTCGACAGTGACACTGTCGATATTGATCTTGAATTTGAGCTTTTGAAGAAGGAGAGGGACGAGTTTCTTGATGCACTTCAGAGACTCAAAGCAGACTTTGATAACTTCAAAAAGCGCGTAGACAAGCAAAGAATCGATACGATTGAGCGAGCTAACGAAGACTTAATTAAAAAGCTTCTTCCAGCTCTTGATACCTTAGAACTTGCGAGAACTCATGTCCGTGAGGGTGAGGCTGAGACGCCTTCTTATGTAGAACAGATAGGCGCAACGTTGATGGAGATCCTTTCCAAGGAGGGTTTGGTGCAAATATCCCCTTTAGGATCGACGTTCGACCCATCGGAAGCGGAAGCTGTAGCTCATGAAGAAGGAGAGGGAGAGCAGCTGGTTACCGAGGTGTTAAGGGTGGGATATCGCTGGCGAGGAAGGGTAATTCGCCCTGCCATGGTTAAAGTGTCTGGTTAGGAGGCGATATGACCGTCCAGAGGGAGTGGTTCGAAAAGGACTACTACAAAGTTCTGGGAGTGTCAAAAGACGCGAGCGATAAGGATATAACGAAAGCCTATCGGAAACTTGCAAAGCAGTACCATCCTGATGCCAATCCTGGAACGGAAGAGAAGTTCAAGGAGATATCTGCTGCCTATGATGTTCTTGGAGATCCTGCGAGACGTAAAGAGTACGACGATGCTCGTGCAGTCGGACCGATGGCAGGAGGGTTTGGTGGCGGCACGGGATCTAACTTTGACTTCAAAGTTGAAGATCTTGGAGACTTAATCGGGGGTCTTTTCAATAGAGGTAGATCAAAAAATAGCGGTCCTCAGCGCGGGAGCGATCTTGAAACAGAGATTCACTTGTCTTTTGAAGAGGCAGCCAAAGGAGTCACTACTTCAGTGAATGTGGTGGGTGACGCAAACTGTTCCGCTTGTGGAGGAACGGGTGCAGCTCCTGGGACTGTTCCGCAGGTGTGTGCAAGGTGTCAAGGTTCAGGTTCGATAAGTGATAACCAAGGGTTTTTCTCCTTTTCACAACCCTGTCCAGCCTGCGGTGGTAGGGGGATTGTCGTAACCAAAGCGTGCTCCACTTGTAGAGGCAGCGGAGTTGAGAGACGATCGAGGCAGGTCAGAATTCGTATTCCTGCTGGTGTGGAGCCAGCTCAGAGAATTCGAATCCGAGGAAAAGGTGGCCAAGGGAAAAATGGTGGACCTGCAGGAGACCTTTATGTGGTGGTACATGTAGGTCGACATGAACGCTTTGGAAGAAGTGGCAACGATCTGACCATCACGGTTCCAATAAGTTATCCTGAAGCCGCCCTCGGTACGGTCATATCGGTTCCCACGTTAGATGGACAGAACGTGTCTTTAAAGATTTTACCGGGTACAAAATCGGGAAGAACCTTTAGGGTGCGAGGAAGAGGGATCCAGTCTTCCAAAAAAGGAGCAGCTCCGGGCGATCTTTTGGTAACAGTAGAGGTTTGGGTGCCGGAAAACTTGGATCAAAAACAAAGAAAACTTCTGGAAGAGTTAGCGAAACTGACGCCCGAACCCCCAAGGGATCGATTGTGAGAGGTGTGAGGAAAGATGGCGGATAGAAGGAGTCCAAGAGATACTGGTTCTCCTTTTGAGAGACGAAGCGACAGAGCGGTTTATGTGATCTCGGTGGCAGCCGAACTGTCTGGAATGCACCCGCAAACGTTGCGCATATACGAACGGAAGGGACTTCTGGATCCTGCTCGTACGGACGGAGGATCCAGACGTTATAGCCAAGATGACATAGAGCGACTACGACGAATCCAGGAGCTTACCAACTCAGGTATAGGTCTGGAGGGTGTAAGAAGAATCATGGCATTGGAAGCCGAAATCAAAGAGTTGAAGGACTTGATTCGAGAACTAGAAGAACAGTCTAAAGCAGAGAAAGAGAAGATCCACAAGCACTACCGAAGAGACTTGGTACCTGTTTCTCAAGCGGTTGTGCTCTTCAGGGGAGTCACAAAGCGCTAGGAAAGGATCCAGAGGTCTTGGGAGAAAGGTGCCGATGGTGGTCAAAAAGTAAGTCGTGAAAATGGTGGTGAAAGTTTATGGATACCTCACAGTGGACGTTAAAGACACAAGAAGCTTTTCAGCAAGCGGTGGCTCTGGCAGAAAAAAACTCTAATCCTGAGGTAACTAGAGAACATCTGGTGTTGGCCTTTTTGTCGCAGAGCGAAGGAATAACCCTACCTGTTGTGCAGAAGCTTGGTATCTCTCCAATGCAGCTCAAAAACTCTATTGAGGAAAAGGTAGCGAAACTTCCGAAGTCCTATGGGGGTACTCCACAAGTTTCACGAACACTGTTGAGCCTTTTTGATCAAGCTGAAAAAGAGAGATTGAGCCTGGGGGATGATTTTCTCTCAGTAGAACACGTGTTGTTTGGGGTCACAGACCTATTAGGTGTAACTCAAGATCAACTCCGTGAAGTTTTAAAAGAAGTGCGTGGTTCACATAGGGTGACAAGCAACAATCCCGAAGAGACCTATAGAGCACTTGAGCGTTACGGTCGCGACTTGACAGAAGAGGCTCGAAAAGGGAAAATCGACCCAGTCATTGGAAGAGACGAAGAGATCCGTAGAATTATACAGGTTCTCTCTCGCAGATCGAAGAACAATCCTGTTCTTATTGGAGAACCGGGAGTTGGAAAGACAGCAATTGTTGAAGGTCTTGCAAAGCGCATAGTTGAAGGTGATGTACCTGAGGGATTAAAGGGTAAAAGGCTTATTGCTTTGGATCTTACCTCTATGGTGGCCGGAGCAAAATATAGAGGTGAGTTTGAAGAGAGACTCAAGGCGGTCTTGAAAGAGATTGTAGATGCACAAGGTGAAGTCGTAACCTTTATAGACGAGATGCATACTGTTGTAGGAGCCGGGGCAGCAGAGGGTGCTATGGATGCCTCCAACATGTTGAAGCCGATGTTGGCTCGAGGTGAACTTCGAATGATTGGCGCCACGACCTTGGATGAATACCGAAAATATGTGGAAAGAGACCCTGCGCTTGAACGAAGATTCCAACGTGTCCTTGTTGATCCACCTTCGGTCGAAGATACGGTGGCTATTCTTAGAGGACTGAAAGAACGTTACGAGGTACACCATGGTGTGCGGATTCAAGATCAGGCTCTAGTAGCTGCGGCGGTACTGTCAGACCGCTATATCACCGACAGATTTCTTCCTGACAAAGCAATTGATCTTATCGATGAAGCGGCATCTAGATTGCGGATTGAGATTGATTCACGTCCTACAGAGATAGACATCGTAGAGAGACGGATTAGACAACTAGAGATCGAGAGAATCTCACTTTCAAAAGAGACAGACCCCATGTCAAAAGAACGAATGGCAAAGCTGGATCAAGAGCTTGCAAACCTAAAGGAACAGCTCAAGTCCATGACGCTTCATTGGCAGTCTGAAAAAGATGCTATTGGAAAGATTCGTGAGAAAAAAGAGGGGCTGGAGTCAGCTCGTTCTCTTGCAGATCGCTTCGAACGTGAGGGAGCGCTTGACCGTGCCGCGGAGATACGCTACGGGCGCCTTCCGGAACTGGCTAGAGAGGTTGAAGCGGCAACTCAGGCGTTAGCCGAACTTCAAAAAACCCAGCGCATGCTGAAAGAGGAGGTAGACGAGGAAGATATAGCGGAAGTGGTATCTAAAGCCACCGGCGTCCCTGTCTCTCGACTTCTTGAAGGAGAGATGACAAAACTCTTACGCATGGAGGAAAGTCTTCATAAAAGGGTGGTAGGACAAGATCAAGCGGTAGACGCCGTATCCAATGCGATCAGGCGTTCTCGGGCGGGGCTATCAGATCCAGATCGACCGATTGGATCCTTTCTCTTTATCGGTCCTACCGGTGTAGGAAAGACGGAGATGGCAAGAGCTCTTGCAGAGTTTCTCTTCGACGACGCCAAAGCGATGATAAGAATTGATATGTCAGAGTATCAGGAGTCTCACACGGTCGCTCGATTAGTAGGAGCGCCTCCAGGGTATGTAGGTTATGAAGAAGGTGGTCAACTGACTGAGGCCGTTAGACGTCGACCGTACTCGGTAGTGCTTTTGGATGAGATAGAAAAAGCTCATCAGGATGTGTTTAATATTCTGCTGCAGGTCCTAGATGATGGACGCCTTACTGACGGTCAAGGAAGGACGGTTAACTTTAGAAATACCATTTTGATCATGACCTCCAACCTTGCTGTTGATCCTCAAGTATTTTTCAAGCCCGAGTTTATAAACCGAATTGATGAGATTATCAACTTCCACTTGCTTGATGCTGAAGCGTTGCGCAAGATTGTGGAGATTCAACTTGGCTACTTGGAGCAAAGGCTTGAGTCAAAGCGTCTCACGCTACAGGTTTCAGAAGGGGCGAAAGACTGGTTGGCTAGGAAAGGTTTTGACCCCGTATTTGGAGCCCGTCCGCTGAAGCGTGTAATTCAAAGAGAACTGGGCGATAAAATTGCCTCTGAACTTCTGGCGGGTCACTACTCTGAAGGAGGTCATATTTTAGTTGATCTGGACTCTGATAACGAGGAACACTTAAAACTCAGTTAGGAGTTTCTCCTTCAGATTGGAACTATTTAAAAGTTGGAGGCACTTTGCCAGCGACGGTAGTATTGGGAACGCAGTGGGGAGATGAGGGTAAAGGTAAATTTACAGACCTCCTCGCCTCAGAAGTTGACTTCGTGGTTAGATATCAAGGTGGCCATAATGCCGGTCACACTATTGTGATTGGCGATGATCGCTTTGCTTTGCAACTCGTGCCGACAGGCATACTCAATGCACACGTTGTCCCTGTAATAGGTAACGGTGTCGTGATCGATCCAAAGGTTCTACTCGACGAGGTCGAAGTTCTCAGCAGCCGCGGCATTGATACATCTCGTCTTGTCATATCTGGCTCTGCGCATCTAATTATGCCTTATCACCAAGAGCTGGATCGCCTTACCGAGAGGTATTTGGGAAAAAATAAGTTAGGTACCACGAAGAGAGGGATCGGACCGGCCTATGCCGATAAGGCATCTCGAATTGGAATTCGAGTTCAGGATCTTCTCGATGAGAAGATTTTTTCCCAAAAACTTGAAGTGGTCCTTAAAGAAAAGAATCAAATCCTTGCAAAGGTATATAATCGGTTGCCGTTGGATGAGGACAAGATCTTAGCCGACTACCTGGATGTCTATGCTCCAAAGCTATCTCCTATGATTTCAGATACAGTTGGGATCCTGCATCGTGCTTATAAGCAGGGCAAAGAGATCCTGCTAGAAGGAGCACAAGCGACTTTTTTGGATCTCGATCATGGAACGTATCCATTTGTCACGTCCTCCAACCCTACTGCTGGTGGAGCTTGCACTGGTTCGGGACTGGGACCACGTCAGATTGATCGCGTCATTGGCGTAGCCAAGGCTTACTTGACCAGAGTTGGAGCTGGGCCGTTCCCTACTGAACTTGAAGGTGAAACGGCGGATCTCCTTGTTGAACGAGGGTTTGAGTTTGGAACGAATACGGGTAGAAAAAGACGGACTGGCTGGTTTGACCTTGTACTTTTGCGCCAAGCAGTAGCATTGAACTCGGTCTCTGAGATAGCTCTGACCAAACTTGATATTTTGGATGTGTTCCCTGAAGTGCTCGTAGCCACTCAGTATGAAGTAGACGGTGAAAGAACTTCTGACTTACCTTATCATCAGTCCACCTTCCACAAGGCGAGACCGATCTACAAACGCTTTGAAGGTTGGATGGAAGACCTAACCAAGGTGACTAAGAAAGAAGAACTTCCCTATAATGCGAGATTGTATCTTAGCTTCCTTGAAGAACAGCTTGAAGTACCTATTTCGATGGTGGGTACTGGCCCCGAACGTGATCAATTTGTGAGTCTTAGATGAAAATAGTCGTCGTCGGCTCAGGCGGCAGGGAACATGCGTTAGCGTATGTGCTGGCTAAGGAGCACGAGGTAGTTGTTGCACCAGGCAATAGTGCTCTTGGTCGGTACTTTGAAACAAGTGGAAAAGACCCACTGGGTATAGACGCTGATCTGTATGTGATCGGACCTGAGAAACCTTTGGTGGAAGGTTTAGCCGACAGACTTAGAGAACGTTCAAGGGTGGTTTTTGGACCATCAAAAGATGGCGCGAGACTTGAGGGATCCAAAGCTTTTCTAAAAGATGTACTTGTAGCTGCTAAGGTGCCAACCGCTAAACATAGAAGTTTTAGTGATCTTTCCGAAGCCCTCTCCTATGTTGAGTCCATGAAGCCTCCGTATGTAATCAAGACAGATGGCCTGGCAGAAGGGAAGGGGGTTTTGGTCACCGATAACTTAGCAGAAGCTAAAGAAGATATCGTTGCAAAGATGACAGGTCGAAGTTTTCATGGAGCGGGGAGGACTGTTGTTGTAGAAGAGGGACTCTTTGGGCGGGAACTCTCGTTGTTTGCACTCTGTGACGGCAAAAACGCGGTAGCTCTTCCTGCTGCGACGGACTACAAACGGCTGTTAGATGGGAACGAGGGTCCAAATACAGGTGGAATGGGGGCGTATGCTCCTCTTGCGTGGGCAAGTGATTTACTCCAAGAAGAGATCTTGGACACGTTAGTGCGCCCCACGCTGAAAGAACTTTCACGGCGTGGCATTCAATATAGAGGAGTCCTGTATGCCGGGGTGATAGTGACGGAATCAGGTCCAAAGATAATTGAGTTCAACGTGAGATTTGGAGACCCAGAGACACAAGTCGTGCTTCCACGCGTGACAGAGGGTTTGGGAGACCTGTTGTTCCAATGTGCTGCTGGGGAAATAAGTACTGAACCGAAAGTATCCCCCACGAGCTTTTTGACCGTGGTGTTGTCCGCGAGAGGTTATCCACTATCTACTGAGACTGGTGCAGAGATTCACGGACTAGATCGTGCAATGAGTAAAGATGGTACCAGGGTGTTCTTTGCCGGGACGTCCTATGATCCCATGCGACGTGGGTTTTTTGTCTCTGGCGGAAGAGTAATGGCTGTGACGGGCGAAGGAGACACTCTCTTAGAAGCTCGATCTAGAGCCTACGATGCGATCTCAGAGATCACCTTTGAGGGCATGCACTTCAGAAGAGATATTGGTGATTGACGAAGTGTCTAAGGAGCGGAAGTTTTGATAAGTCGATATCAGACCAAAGAGATGAGAGAGATCTTCTCTGATGTGCGTCGTATGCAGATATGGACATCCGTAGAGATTGCGGTAGTCGAGGCCTTTGTCAAGTTCGGTCGGTCCACCGAAGCGGAGTTGAAAGCGATTAGGGCAAATCTCCCGGTAATTGACGATGCTTTCGTGTCTGAAGTACTTGAAAGAGAAGAGATTACAAATCATGATCTGGCAGCTTTCGTCGATACTTTACAAGAAAGGATAGCTGTAGGAGAGGCTTCTTTGATTCACTTTGGATTGACGTCCTCCGACATTGTCGATACTTCACTTTCAATCCAGATTCGTGAAGCCTTAGGGGTGCTATTGGAAGAAGTCAAAGCAACTATTTTATCCCTCAAGGAGTTGGCATTAGGACACGCAAACACGGTGCAAATAGGTCGCACACATGGAATGCATGCCGAACCAACGACATTTGGTGCGAAAGTGGCGCTATGGGCTTATCAGATGGAGAGAGACTACAATCGTCTAAAAAGGGCCTTCTCTCAGATCTCAGTGGGGAAACTTTCCGGGGCCGTCGGTACTTACTCAAACATAGAACCCGCTGTGGAACTGTATGCACTGTCGCTTTTGAATCTGCAGCCTATACCAGCAACTCAAGTGATTTCAAGAGACATTCATGCAGAAGTGATGTATGCTTTAACCTCTCTTACCACTTCCCTTGAGTCCTTTGCAACGGAGATCAGACATCTCCAAAGAAGCGAGGTGAGTGAGGTGTTTGAACCGTTCCAAAAAGGACAAAAAGGCTCATCTGCGATGCCTCATAAAAGAAATCCTATACTTGCTGAACGATTAGTAGGAATCTCAAGAGTGCTTCGAGGCTATATGAGTGCCTCCTTTGAGAACGTTACGTTATGGCACGAACGAGATATATCGCACTCTTCTGTAGAGCGGGTGGTTGTACCTGATGCGTTTCACCTCTCGCACTACAGCATTAGGAAGTTTCGCTGGCTGATTGAAAATCTGGAAGTTCGAGATGAGAATATGCGCGAAAATCTGGAGCGTTCGCTTGGCTTGTACTTCTCTCAGTCAGTTCTTTTGGCCCTGGTCGAATACGGATTCAGTCGTGACGAAGCCTATCGAATTGTTCAACGTGACGCAAGGCGCGCTTACGATGAAAAGAGGAGTTTTTTTGAGGTACTTATCGATGATCCTGAAGTCACCATCGATAGCGAGAACCTCAGCCGCGTGATGGACGAGAAAAGACTTTTGCGTCACGTGTCAAAGGTTTTTGACAACTTAAATACGATTGAAGAGAGACTTTGAGGATGCTAACGCTGACAAATGTTGGAAAGGTAAGAGACTCTTATATTTTAGAGGATGATACGGATCATTTAGTCGTTGTCGCAACCGATAGAGTCTCAGCATATGACCAAGTAATGAGCGAAGGAATCATGTACAAGGGTCAAGTTCTGACTGCGACGTCGTTGTTTTGGTTTAAAGAGATGGATAATCTCCTTCCTACGCAGTCACCTGTTCTTCTGGAGAGCGAAGAGTTAGAACGACTTGGTTTAAACGAGAATTTTTTGGGACGAACTACCAAAGTAAAAAGAGCACAGATGGTGCCAATAGAGTGTGTTGTGAGAGGATATCTCGCGGGTTCCGCATGGCAGGAATACCTTAAGACTCAAAGTATTGGTGGACTTCGTGCTCCAGCAAAGTTGAAATTGGGCGAAAAGTTTTCGGAACCAATCTTTACTCCGACAACAAAAGAGCAAACGGGTCACGACGTTGCACTATCTCATGGGGATTTGAGAAACCAGGTAGGGGCGGAACTAGCGGCTAAACTTGAGGAGTTGTCCATCCAAGTATATGAAAGGGCCTCAGGCATAGCATTAGAGAAGGGCTTGGTAATTGCTGATACAAAGTTTGAGTTTGGTTACATCGAAGAGACGTTATCTCTTTGTGATGAAGTCCTGACCCCCGACTCTTCAAGGTATTGGAGAGCAGATTCTCTCCAAAGTGGAGTGGAACCTGTACAACTTGATAAGCAAATTCTACGGGACTGGCTGTACAGGCACTCTTGGAACGGAGAAGGCGAACCGCCGCATCTTCCTGATTCGCTTAGGTCACAAATTTCCGACAGCTATATATCCATATATGAATCTCTAACAGGGTGTGTTTTTGATGAATGGCCCGCTTCTCGTGCCAAGGTATGTTATGTCGGTGAGCGCTGAAGGTGACCTGGATGAAAGAGGAGTTGCCTAAAGTGTATCTGTTGGCTAGTGATTTGTGAGGCGTTTAGTGAGATACCAGGCAAAGATTGACGTGTACTTGAAAGATGGAGTCTCAGATCCTGAGGGATCTACCATAGCGGAAGCAGCGAGATCGTTGGAGATCGCACCGGTCATCAGGATCAGGTCGGGGAAAAGTTTTCTAGTCACATTCGATCTAGCTTCGGAGTCAGAGACATTGAACGCGGCACACAAGATAGGAATTGAACTGCTATCAAATCCCGTTATTCAGGATTTTGAAGTATCTGAAATTACGGAGATTGCCAGTGAGTGATGTAGTTGGAGTCATCGTATTTCCAGGAACTAACTGTGAACATGATGTAGTTGCTGCACTTTTGGATTTAGGTGTCAAAGCCAAGCTTATATGGCATCGAGAAACTGATCTAGATGGAGTCCAAAGCATCATAATTCCGGGTGGATTTGCCTATGGGGACTATCTACGACCTGGGGCGATTGCACGATTTTCTCCAGTAATGTCCGCAGTTGTTGAATTTGCAAATACTGGAAAGGCGGTACTTGGGATCTGTAATGGATTTCAAGTTCTTACAGAAGCTGGCCTATTACCCGGAGCGCTTCAAAAAAATGTTGGCCTTTCCTTTCTTTGCGATGTAGTTGAATGTAGTGTTGCCTCTATTAGATCTCCAATTACAGCAAACCTTGTTAGAGATGAGGTCTTGGCATTGCCGATAAACCACTTTGAAGGTAACTATACATGCAGCGTGGATGAGCTAAAACGCTTGAGGGAAGAGGATCGAGTACTGCTTCGCTATGTTAACAATCCCAATGGCTCTGTTGATGATATAGCGGCTATCTGTAGCGATCGACGAAATATCGTCGGTATGATGCCACATCCTGAAAGGGCTATGAGCGACCTTGTTGGTTCAAGCTCTGGAAGAAAGATACTTCAATCATTACTTCTGAGTCTAGAAGCAATAAGTTAGGAGTTAGTTTTCATAGATTCCTGCTCGTTTGAGGGTCTCGGATCTAACGCCCATTGCTCTCCAAGCGCTGTAAGAAATGTTGTGTTTCTCGCTATACGCCCTAGCTACTTGGATGAATATTGGCTCAAGATCGTCAACGTTTTTGGGTGCTTCCAGCGCCTTAAGCGTGGCCTCTAGGTCAAGTTTTTCCTGAATCAAATGAAGCTTAGTCAAAGACGATACTGTCGGCAGCTTGGCCTCTATGACATTCAGTCTCTTTTTAATAGTTTCAGGTGATCGCTTTCGTCCCCTTTTTGCTTTATGTTTTTCTAGTCCATCCAGATAGTCTTTAACGATCTTATTTTGTGATCTTTCGGCATCCATAGCTTCTACACTTTCATTTAATAACATAACCTTAATACTAAACGAACTTTCAATGCAACTGAATCTCAAGAGTGGTAGAGATCATGCAGAACGTGATATTGGCATAGTCGTTTTAATCCTTTATAGCGTTACTTTTATTCTTGATAAGTATCTTACTATTTACTGAAATTAAGTTTTGAATAATTGCTTCTTGGAGTTGAAGGATAAAAGTTTGATCAAATAATTTGAATTAATTTGTGATGCTAATTTTGGAGGTAATGCGTGTTGAAGCTTTAGTTATGACTCAGCGACGGTCAAAGCCTGGTGTAGTACTTTTGAGAAAAGGTAGTGAGCTCATTGTTAGGTTGCTAGAATGACTTCGCTCATTTAGTGAGAAGAGGACCTGTGGTGCAGCTCGGAGTGCACGCCGGCCTGTCAAGCCGGAGGTCGCGGGTTCAAATCCCGTCAGGTCCGCTGTGGTCTAGTAGCTCAGTTGGTAGAGCACACGCCTGAAAAGCGTGGGGTCACCGGATCGACGCCGGTCTAGACCACCAAATAAGGGATGTAGCAGTACTGTTACATCCCTTATTTATTACGCGCACATCACGATAATCAACTGAAGTAAAGGTTCCCCGCCCAAGAAGTGATCGGGTTAACTTGAACCGGAGATTAGGTACATGAGACTCTTGCAGGTGAAATAACAAAGGAAGCCCGAGATGTCAATGGACAACCAATACGACGCGAAACCACGACTAAAAGGATGCAAACCGTACTGGAGCTGCTGGTCACTTTGGCCGACTACCTGATGTGGATTCATAGCTCCAATGGTGCAGAAGGGAACTGGACGAGATGATCCGAAAATGTTCGACAGAGCGAGTTGTGAATGATGTGTGTCAAACTTCAGTATCGTGTCGTATGACACCTTCTTTGCGTGCGGCCTCGGCAACTTCAGCAGCTACTTCGCCCACGACGGTTCGATTGAAAACTGATGGAACTATGTACGCAGGGGAGAGTTCTTCTTCGGGTACGGAGGCTGCAATTGCGTTTGCTGCCGCGAGTTTCATGGTCTCAGTAATTGAGAGCGCATTCGCGTCGAGCGCTCCTCGGAAGATGCCAGGGAAACACAGTACGTTGTTGATTTGATTTGGATAGTCAGATCTCCCCGTGGCTATTACCGCGGCAACTCCTTCAATCTCTTCGGGCATAATTTCTGGTGTGGGATTAGCTAATCCGAAGACAATTGATTTTGATGCCATGTGTTCAATGTGTTCCCTGCGGACGATACCCGGACCGCTAACACCCACAAAGACATCCGCTCCTCTAAGTGCATCTGATACTGAACCCATTCGTTTTTCTGGATTGGTATTTTCGGCTAGCCATCTCTTGGCGCTATCAAAATCTTCCCGCCCATCGAAAATAAGTCCTCTTCTATCGGATACCATTACATTGGGAACGCCCGCGTTGTTCAAAATCTTGGCAATGGCTACTCCAGCGGCTCCTGCTCCTGCAATTACTACCGAGAGATCAGACATCTTCTTTCCAACGACTTTGACCGCATTTCGAAGAGCTGCCAAGACAACTACGGATGTGCCATGCTGATCATCATGGAATACCGGAATGTCGAGTGAGCCTTTTAATCGATCTTCTATTTCAAAACAGTCCGGAGCGGCGATGTCTTCAAGATTGATACCTCCGAAGGTAGGTTCCAGCCTCTGTACTGTTTCGATCATTTCATCGACTGAATGGGTATTTAAGCAGATGGGGAAGGCGTCTATGCCTGCAAACTCCTTGAAGAGCTGGGCTTTGCCCTCCATGACAGGTAGCGCAGCGTAAGGTCCTATGTTTCCAAGACCAAGTACTGCGGTACCATTTGTCACTACGGCAACGGTATTAGATTTTATGGTGTATTTGTGGACCTGTACTGGTTTTGCTGCTATGGCAAGTGAGACTCGTGCTACACCTGGAGTATATGCCATAGAGAGATCGTCTCTATTTTCAATTGGTATCTTGCTCTTGACCTCGATTTTTCCACCTAGGTGCAACTTAAAGGTGCGGTCCATGACGCTTCTAACGTGTACGCCTTCTACCTGCTCTGAAGCTTCTCGAATGACATACGCGTGATCGACATCGGTTGCGAGGACGGTGATGTCTCTAATAATTACGTCGCCAGAAACTTCGACGATATCGACGCCTAATATATTTCCACCGGCGTCGCCAATAGCGGTGGTTAGGCGCCCTAACGTGCCGGGTCTATGGCTTAACTCGACGCGGAGAACTACTGAGTACGAAACATTTGGAGTGACCATGATGCCTAAGACTAGCCGAAGTTGTGAAAATTGTGAAATACGTTGGTGACAAAAAGTTTCTAATTTAACATAGTTTCGATGTTGGCCTTAGGAATTGACCCACCACGGTGTCTCTAAAGTCACCTTGAGAAATGAAAGCCGGTACGCTAGTTCTAAGTCTAAGAGAACACTTATTGATCAAACGGGGTGGATAGCTTGGTGTTTTGGAAAAGACGAAATAAAAAGCCTGACTTGACGAAGCTCGATCCTCAATATGAAGAGTCTGTAGACCCAGGGGATGCAAAAGCAGAACACCTCTTGGCCCTAGAGGACAAGCTAAAGATCTACAAGACAGCCTTCATATGTAGAAGTGTTGCTACCTCAATGTCGGATATGACTTTTTCTCAGTTGTCCATGCCAGTATCGGACTGCGCTTCTTCTGAGGTTGTTTTTGCGTCGTTAATAAAGACACTTGATGTCTCAAATGAGCGAGTGTTTCCTGGTGACATGGCGCTTCCCTTAGAGATTTCGCTTAAGGCGTTTGCAGAGATAAATGACGTTAAAGAGGCCCAAAGAGAACTGATTTTAGGTGGTTCTTCTCTCCGCTGTGCAAGTCTTCTACAAGGCTTAGGATATGCGCACGAAAATATGCGCAAAGGTGAGACAAAGACAGTGCTCTGTCTCCTCGCGTCTGATCAGCTTCATAATTTGGAGTTTCTGGAAGCAATGACCTATGGCAAAAGATATAACCTTCCATTGGTGTTGATTGTGGTGGATAGGTCTGTATCTGCTCCTTCATCTGGAGTTGCATCTATTGTAAAGCGAGAGATAGCAGGTGACTCTGAGTCAATTTTCATGATGTCGGCTTGTTCGTGCGAACCAGAAGACTTGGTATCCAAGCTTGAAGAGGCAAAGAGGAAGGTGAAGTCCGGATCGGGTCCTGTCGTAGTTGTAACAAGTGGCTGTGAACGTACGAACCATGAACTTGTTGAGATGTCTCACGCTGGTGGTTTTGTATCGATTGTTCCCGATACGGTGTCATGCCTGAGGAAACGTCTAGTGGAAGAAGCCACGGTTGATAGGTCCCTGCTTGATGCCTTTGAGATGCAAATTAAAGAAGAGCTTAAACGAAACAGAGAAATACGATACTTAGATCAGAACCCAAGACCCGATGCACCTGAATGTTCGAGTGACGCTGATGCATCGTATTTTGACCATGACTTTGAAAGTTATCAAGGACCTAGACATCTAGGGTCTTTGGGAGAAGCACTAGATCTCACTTATAGTCGCCTTCTTAAAGATACAAAAGAGGCTGTCCTTTTGGAAGATGAAAACCGACACAAGGTGACCCAGCCCGAATTGACGGCTAGCGAGACCTACGAAGCCAAAGTAATTACAAGTCGCTTCGGAGCTAATGCGCGTGTACAGTTTGCCCTAGGCATGGCCCTGGCTGGCGCACGTCCGATCGTCGAAGTCATGGACTCTGACACGCCAAGCATGGTGCTGCAAAATTTTGCTCGAGAACACGCCATAGCTCTTTCCAGGTCTCAGAGCGGACTCGGTCTTTCAGTTGTGATACGGGCCATATATGGTGGAAGTGACTCAACATATGCCGAGGGCCTTCATTGCATGGCTGATATAACTGCCCTTGCCCAGTCCTTGTTTTGTGTAGTGCCCTCGACTCCCGCTGACGCGGTCGGCCTTGTTACACAAGCTTTTGCATGTTCAGAACCTATTGTTGTCTTGGAAAATAGACGGGTACGAACCATGGTAAAAGGGGAGATTCCTGACGCTTATTTTTGCGTTAGAACGGGTAGTGCTGACGTCATTGGAAAAGGAACTGATCTTTCTATCATTACTTGCGGAATATTGCGACATTATGCCCATGACGTTGCAGAGCAACTATTTGGAGAAGCGTCTGTTGAAGTTGTCGACTTAAGATCCCTCAATCCTATCGATACTTACACGATATTGGCTTCTGTAGCTCGATGTTCGAAGGTGCTGATACTTGGAGAACGAGAGGGTGATTTTGCAACCAAGATTGCTAGTTACATATCGGAACGTGGCTTTTGGGAGCTTGATGCTCCGATTAAAGTCATCTACGGAATCGTTGAACCCATATCTGTACTTGCCCAGCGCCAAGGGGGTCTCAATGTTATTGATTCGGATACCATTAAAAAGGCAGCCAAGGAGTTGCTTGCGTTATAGGTGGCTTAGGAGACCAAGCCACCTTCAAAAGGTAGATCCAGATCCTCTGCTGTTAGAAGCGCCCGAAACTCAATGCCGTACTGACCGAGAACATCCTTGGCTGTACCTCCTCGATCAACTACAGCGAGAGCGTAGGCAACACTCGCGCCCATCTCTCTTACCGCTAGGGCAGCTGCTAACATGGATGTTCCTCGAGAGGAGGCGTCTTCCACTAACAACGCACTATCCGTGCTCTCCAGGACTCCGGCTATCATGCCACCGGGTCCGTGATCTTTAGGTTCTTTTCTTATCGAAAAGCTTCGAATGCTTCGACCAAGTGAGGTCGCTATACCAGCCGTCCCAAAGGCAATTGGGTCGGCACCCATAGTTTGTCCCCCAATGGCTGTCACCTCGTGAGGCAGGTGTCGCAAGATTAAGAGAGAGACAATAGCAAGTCCTTCTGGGCGACAGACGGTGTTTTTGATGTCGATAAACCAGGTCGATTTCAAACCCGACTTTAGTGCGAAATCTCCTCTTAGAATCGAGTCCCTCAGTATTAATCCTCGAAGTCTAGACTTTAATGATTCGTCATCTTCTGATCTTAACTGTTCAAAGCTACTCAACCCAAGCCGACCTTTCTTCGCCCATTTTGGAGGTAGTTACGTATCCTATTTCATACGTTCTTATGCCAAGGTTATCGAAGTAGGCTGATATCTCACCAAGTACTTCCGCTGTGACGATAAGAATCATTCCGATTCCCATGTTAAAAACCTCATACATCTCAGCCTCTTGAATCTGTCCATCAAGTCTCACTTGCTCAAAGACCTTAGGAACTTTCCAACTTCCCACTTTGACGTTGGCGCACAAACCTTCTGGAATAGAACGACTAAGGTTGTGAAGTAAACCTCCACCTGTTATGTGAGAGACAGAGTGTACTTCATCATGATGAGGCATATCGACCAAGTATGGGCTGTAGATGACAGAAGGCTCAAGGAGAGGTTCGAGAAGATCACGAAGAGCGTCAGGGCACTTTGTTTTTTGATTTCTGGCATCAAGATTGTAAATTTTCCTAACGAGGGAATAGCCATTTGATCGAAGATTAGGTGAAGATAGTCCTAAAAGAACGTCGCCCTCTCGCACATTAGCTGGACTCCATAGTTTTTCGGTATCGACCACTCCCACGACAAAGCCACCTAAATCGAAGTCATCAGGATCCATTACTCCTGGGTGCTCGGCCGTTTCTCCTCCGATAAAGGAACAGCGTGCTTGCCTACATGCCGCCGCAATTCCTGCAACGAGTTCTGAAACTACTTCAGGTGACTGTTTCCCTACTGAAAGATAGTCTAAAAAAAATAGTGGCTTGGCGCCATAGCAGGCAATATCGTCTACGCACATAGCGACTAGATCCTGCCCAATCGTGTCATATCGCCCAAGATAACGAGCTAGTTGGGTCTTTGTTCCTACTCCGTCGGTCGAGGAGACTAACGCTGGTTTACTTAGACCCAAGTTATCGATTCGATACAGTGCACCGAATCCACCTACACCGTTGAGCACGCGCTTATCGAAGGTTTTGCTAATGGCCGGAGCAAACAAAGAAACTGCTGCTTCACCGGCGGAAACGTCGACTCCGGCCTCTTTATACGTACTCACGTGCGATCTCCTTTACATTTTCACACTATAGGAGTTTGGGCCAACTAGTTTAGACCTAAATTGATTGTTCTTTGGAGATGAAAGTGGGATAATTTCCTGTGAGGCAGGCATCACAGAACCCATTTTCAACTCCTATAGCGGCTCGCAAATCTGGAAGCGAAAGAAAAGCTAATGAATCTGCCTCTAGGTACCTCCGCATCTCTTCCATGTCGTATTTCGCGGCTAGAAGATCTTTGCGAGACGGCGTATTGATTCCGTAAAAGCATGGCCATTTATAAGGAGGCGAGGAGATTCTTAGGTGCACTTCCGATGCCCCTGCTGCCTTTAGCATCTTGACCATAGACCTGGTCGTCGTGCCTCGAACTATGGAGTCATCGACGACTACGAGACGTTTTCCTGCAATATTTTCGCTCAGAGGATTTAACTTACGTCGAACTGCGCTGACGCGAGACGCAGGATCGGGAGATATGAACGTCCGTCCGATGTATCTATTTTTGACCAGTCCTTGCCCATAAGGAATTTTGGATTCATAGGCATACCCCTCTGCGGCGGGCACACCTGAGTCCGGCACTCCCATGACCATGTCTGCCTCTACTGGTAGGGTTCGCGAAAGATAAATACCCATTCTTCTGCGCGTGCCGTGTACTTCTTGATCAAGAAGTCGCGAGTCTGGGCGAGCAAAGTAGACGAATTCGAAGATGCATAACTTGGGATCGATCTTTGATTTGAGGAAAGGATGATAAGACTTTACTCCAAAGGCGCCTGCAACGACCATCTCTCCGGGTTCTATCTCTCTAACGAATCGAGCTCCGACGACATCTAAAGCTGGGGTCTCAGAGGCGAATACATAACCGCCACCTTCTAATTTGCCCAGGCAGAGTGGCCGAAATCCGCTAGGATCCCTTACTGCTACTATGACTTCAGAGTCCATGAGTACGAGAGAGTATGCCCCCTCCAACTCTTTTATGACCCCTAGCGTAGCCTCGATGAGAGCGTCTCCAGGTTTTATAGAGGGATCAGTGCCTTCTGACTTATCTTTTGGAAATCTCATGGCAATAAGTTCTGCCATCAAATCAGAGTCGGAAGAGACCATTCCCGGCAGCATTCCAATCTTCTCTGCCAGCGCTATCGTGTTGGTCAAGTTGCCATTATGTGCAATTGCAAATCCATACGGTCCTACTGACCGATATACAGGTTGAGCGTTTCGCCAATTGGATGCGCCAGTGGTCGAGTAACGAGTGTGTCCAATTGCTAAATCTCCAGGAAGTGACTCCAAAGTTCGGTCGTCAAATACGTGGCTCACAAGCCCCATGTTCTTGTAGACGGTTACGGAGTGATGATCTGATACCGCCATGCCCGCGGACTCCTGTCCTCTGTGTTGCAGAGCGTATAGTCCGTCAAAGGTTATATTGGCGACTTTCCTTCCTGGCGAATATACTGCAAAGACACCGCATGCCTCCTCCGGCTTATCGGCTAAGTTCAAGGACTGCCTCCTCATGGAACTTCGACCTCTGTAGTATAGATTGCTTGCGCCCACGTGGTAACGTCACTACTATAGGTTAGCAGCTGTTTGCATGTGTTGGATTGTCTGGTAAGTAGGAGATAGCTTTACCTTTGTGCTGAAGATAATCTGCAAGACGGATGACACTTCACTGTGTGCTCCAAATAGTGATTACCGATTAGTTTAAGTTGTTGTGAGAGCAGATCTTCACTTACATAGTACGTTTTCGGACGGATCGGATACACCAACTGAGCTTGTTGACAAGGCTCATAGCTATGGTTGCGACGTAATAGCACTAACGGATCATGATAGTGCGGAGGGAATTGAAGAAGCCTTACTTCGATCTCAATCTTACGCAATGACACTAATAAAGGGAGTTGAGGTATCCATTCCAGCGAAAGAGTTGGGGACTTTTCATGTTTTGGTCTATCTTCCTTTTGGTGGCAAGAGTCCCCTGGAAGAGCGCTTTGGCGAACTTCGAGCACAGCGTCAACAGAGGAATGAAAACCTGGTTAGATCTTTGAGAGATGCTGGTATCGACATTACAATGGAGATGGTCTCTGCCAAAGCTAAAGAGGGCAATATTGCCAGGCCACACTTTGCAGCCGTACTGGTAGATTGCGGCGTTGTAACCACCATTGACGAAGCTTTTGACCGCTTTCTAGGTGATACATCACCTTTCTACATCGACAAAGGTGGACTCTCTATTAGCGAACTTCTTGATCTGACGGAACGCTCACACGCTGTAGCATCTATCGCTCATCCGTTGACCCTGCGTATCGAGCCTAACAGACTTTACGAGATGCTATGTGATCTAAAAGACCAAGGACTTTTTGGACTCGAATCATACTATTCGAGGTATAGGCCAGCTGTACGAGAGGAGTTGGCGTCGTTGGCCCACAAGGTGGGACTTGTTCCAACCGGAGGCTCGGACTACCATGGAAAGTTCAAGGTTGGTCTGAATCCTGGAGTAGGAGAGGGGGACCTTTTGATTCCCGACGCTCCGGTGTATGAGCTACTTGAACGACTCGATGTCAACTTCCCAGCCCTGAAGGACCGAGCTTGCAAATCATAGAACGAGGCACATCGCTTGGACTCGCCAAAACGAGGCAACGTTAGTTGCACGATATATGGACTCATGCGGCCTCTCCTGTGTCGCGTGCGGTAGCGTGACTCACTACCCAGCTACCTTGACCTCGCTTTGAGATGTTGATAGCTGCATTCCAGTCGGCTGACAGCGACAGCCCACAACTGGT
>JAJYGA010000067.1 GCA_021785255.1 Actinomycetes bacterium | reverse complement strand
ATTGAATTTTCCTTATTACGCCTTTGTAATTTACGTCAGATGTGGGAACGGATAGGTTTGCGATCGGAGCATTGCCATCCTTCGTCAATACTGTTGCGACGGTTTGATCCTGGGCTGTGTCGAAAGGATTTGAAGCATAGATTATGGCAACTCTATGAAGCTTTGATTTCAGAAGAAATTTAGCGAGTGGGATCGGCCATACCTGTGAAGTTGGAAGGTCACAAAGAACGAGAAAGGGGTCGTTCTCTATGAAAAATCCTGATCCAGTTCCACTCTGATCGAAAAGGACCATTTGGTGCTGTTGGGCCACCTTAATGGCTGGCTCGGTCAAAACCGAACCAAAGTCAGACACTAAAATATTGACATGGTACTTGGAGATCAACTCCTGGTACAACTGAGCGGCAAGGGTTGGTGAACTTTTGTCGTTCAACGCTACGATACGTACTTTCGCGTAGCTTTGATATGCCTTGACGAATATGCCTTTGTTGTGATTGACGCTCTGAGCCCAGAACTTTAGTCCTTGCAGTTCTGGAATGGACGAACTCTGGAAAGCTCCACTACCAGAATAGAGAGTCCCGATGATGATCTCTTGAGTTCTCTGCAGGGGTTGGGTACTTACTATCTGGCATGAGGCTAGCACCATTGAAAGTAAGGGAAAGTAGAGGATGTAAAGTTTAATACGGGCTAAACTCCGTGTCGGTTTTTGGGAGATCGCCACGTTAGTAAAACATCCTCCATAGCTCTTGCATGGTATTGAATAACCGTGTGTAGTGGAAAAAATAAACTTTGCGCCTACGAATAGGTAACATTTTACACGTTGATACAATATTATGTCGATAGTGGCTCGTAGTATGCATCCTGATCAAATTGTAGAACTCCTGCGGAGAGCAGTGAGAGAGAGGATCATTCTTCCTGGTCAATCGCTGAATCAAGATGAATTGGCTTCTAGGTTTGGCGTTAGTCGCATTCCTCTTCGCGAAGCTCTTAGGACTTTGGTTGGCGAAGGTTTGGTGGTAATGCGCCCAGGCGTTGGTGCTGTTATTACCGAGTTGCGTGGAAAAGAGCTTGAGGAACTTTTCGAACTTAGGCTTCAACTTGAACCGCCTCTAACGGTTGCTGCGGTCGATAGGATCAGCGCAAACGATGTTGCTGAATTGAGTTCAATACTGGAAAAGATGTCTGATTTGGCAACCGCTGACTTAGACGGATGGGCTTCTCAACACTACCTTTTCCACCGTAGACTATTTGAACTGGCAGGGAAGAGACATGCTTTACGCCTAGTGACGCAGGTACAGAACTTGGTGGAACCATATAGTAGAGTGCATGTGTCGCTCGTTGGAGCTGCCCAACACTCCAAGACGGAGCACACGACGTTGCTCGATGCTCTTAGAGTCGGAGATAAAAACGTTGCCGAAGAGATAACGAGAAACTCGATTTTAGATGCACTTGCTAGGTTGAAGAATGCTCAACAAGCAAGTCAGGACTCCGACGATCCACTTGCTTTGCTGCTGGTCGATCGGGCCCAGTAGTACTTTTTAGTAAGCTTCCATTTGATATGGAAAACCTCCTGTTAGGACTCTCCGAAGGAGCCGCGATTGCGATGGCGGCGGTTGGGTTTACCTTGGTGTGGAAGGTCTCCGGTTTCGTCAACTTGTCGTTAGGAGCCTACTTTGTGGGAGGCGGCCTTGTGTCGTGGGCTTTTGATGCGGAGGTTGGGCTACCTCTATTTACTAGTGTCTTGCTCGCGGTTGCAGCGTGTACCGTGTTGGCCTTTGTCCTTCAAAGCAGAGTAATTACCATTCTCACCCAGAGGCCAATCTTTTATAACATTGTATTGACCTATGCGTTAGGTCTAGGTATTACAGGCGTTTTGGGAATGCTTCTGTCCGCTGACTACAGGTCGGTACCTATCTCTTTAGCGACAACGTATTTTACACAAGGTGAGTTTAATTTATCTCTGTTATTACCAATATCAATAGTATTAGCGCTGGTGACCACTGTGGTTGTAGTCTCAATTAGCGAGAGAACCACATTTGGGTTGATGGCCAGGGCTGTGAGTTCAGATAAGACTCTGGCGACGTTGACTGGTGTCAATACACCTCGAACTATTGCTTTAATTGCCGCTCTAGGCGCCTTTATGGCGGCATTAGGGGGATCGATCTTTGCTATGTCCTCTCCCATAAGTAGCGGGAGTTTCGAACAGATAACCCTATATATGGCTTCAGCTGCGATAATAGGGGGATTAGGGAGTCTCTGGCGCAGCTTCTTCATGGCGGTAGGTCTTGTCGCCTTGGGCTCGTTGCTTTCTTTGGAAGTCCCTAGTGGATTTATAGATATTGTTATCTTGCTGCTAATGGTCGTTGTCCTTGCACGTAGATATGACGTGTTCTCGCCAGCGCATATGCGGAGTCGAAGATGACGAGGAGACTTGGTCGCATCTACTCCAAAGGTCAGAATCTCTGGAGTAGTAGAACTCTCTCAGTCTTGGCTCTGTTGTTATCTATGATGATCCTAACTATAAAAGGGCGATCTTCCCTGTCAGAGTTGTTTTTACTCGTGTCTTTATCTCAGTCATGGAATCTGATCGGAGGGTTGACGGGATATTCCAGCTTGGGTCAAGTAGCGTTTTTCGGACTCGGGGCTTACTTCGCGGGTATCTCCATCGAGTACTGGCATTTTTCATTTCCACTTGCTTTAGGGGGGTCTGCTCTTGTGGCGATTGTTTTCGCTGTACTGGTGGGAGTTCCACTCCTTCGGCTAAGGGGACCTTACTTTGCAATTGCGACCCTTGTAGCTTCTCTTGGTACATTCGAGGCGTTCTCGTGGATCTCTTCTGTGATGCCAGGCGGCGATGGTGTCACTATTACTACGGCTGGCACTACGGCTATTATGAGATATCCCACCCAAGGTGGGTTTGCTCTTATGTATCTGACTCTTGCCACAGTGGCTACGGTGTCTGTTGCGTTGCTGGTTAGGTCGCGACATGGAGGCGGACTACGTCTTATAAAGGAGAACGAAGCCTTGGCAGCGTTTTCCGGAATAAATACGAGGCGATATAAGGTTGTGGTTTTCGCTTTTTCTGGTGTCATTGCGGCTCTGGCGGGTGGAGTCTACGGATTTCAGCAAGTGACCTTGGACCCAAATACTTTGTTCAATCCAAGGCTCTCAATAGC
Source organism: Actinomycetes bacterium (assembly GCA_021785255.1). Classification (GTDB taxonomy): domain Bacteria; phylum Actinomycetota; class Acidimicrobiia; order Acidimicrobiales; family Acidimicrobiaceae; genus Ferrithrix. The sequence goes on along the minus strand of JAJYGA010000067.1, from coordinate 1,938 downwards.
TATGGTGGCGATGGTCTTGATCGGTGGAAGTGGCACAGTATTTGGCCCTATCTTTGGTGCTTTGGTGGTAACGGCAGCATTGGAGCTGGTGGCTAATCACTCAGGGTCAGCGCAAGATGTAGTTGTCGCTGCAATTACGGTGCTCGGTGTTCTCAGGCAAGCGGAAACTTTCCCACCGCCCTCTGGCCCTGCTCCTGGCGTGCTGGGTGCTGATCCTACTTCAGATCCGCAGTTTGTTGAGCGAAGCTTTGTTGTCGTCCCGCGCCTTGTGGAGCGGATTCGCGCTGGTTCTAAAGATGGATAGTCCCTTGTTGGAGGTTGTCAACCTCCGCTGCCGCTTTGGAGGGGTTGACGCATTAAAGGACGTTTCATTCTCAATTCCCCCTGAAACGATAACTACCATAATTGGCCCCAATGGAGCGGGTAAAAGTACCTTGCTCGGGTGCATTTCAGGTGAATACGTACCCAAGAAGGGACGTATCTTTTTGGACGGGCGGGAGATCACCGGGCTCAAGAGTTGGAAGGTAAGTGACTTGGGCGTTGCGCGTACGTTTCAACTACCAAGAGCTATCTTTCATCTAAGTGCCTTTGATAATGTCTACCTTCCGATCTTCGCTTCGAGCAAAGGTTTTGGATCGAGGCGAGCGGCCGCTGAGCTGGCGCGGGAGATTCTTTCACGCTGTGGGTTGGAAAACAAGGCCGAAGTTTTGGCAAAAGAACTTTCTACCGCGGAGATAAGAAAGATGGAACTGGCACGAGCTCTTGGCCTGCGTCCTAAGCTTCTGCTGCTCGATGAGCCCCTGGGGGGACTTTCGCCTACCGAAGTCGATGAAAGTTTGAAATTGATCTCAGAACTCTGTAAGGAGGGTTTGACGATTGTCGCTGTTGAACATGTAGTAAGAGCAGCACTTGAAGTCGCTGATTCAGTGATCTTTCTATCAAATGGAGTGCTTGTCGGAGAGGGTGAACCTAGAGAGCTACTTTCTCGAGAAGACATCGTCGAACTCTATCTGGGGGGACGATTTGTCCGACGGGGACAACTTTGAGTCGCACTGAGGGATATCTAATGCAAAAGCTTGTTCTCGAAGATATAGCGGTCTATGTCGAGGGGAAGAAGGTGCTAAAGAGCGTCTCGATGGAACTAGGTCATATCGATATAGTTGGAGTTATTGGAGCTAATGGGACCGGTAAGACTACTCTCTTGAACGCAATAGCGGGACTCTTGCCGATAAAGAATGGAAAAATCTACCTGGATGGGTTTGACATAACTACATCGACCCCAGGGGAGCGTTTGCGCCGATCTATTAGCTATGTACCTGACGGATCGGGAGTCTTTTCAGCTCTCACAGTAAGAGAAAATCTAGTTCTTGGAGGTCTAATTAGACAAAGTACCGAAATTGAACCTGTTCTTTCCCTTTTGCCAGACCTGAGAGGATGTCTCGATACTTTGGCGACCTCACTGACTGCGTTTCAAAGGAGGCAGTGTGCTTTTGCAAGGGCCCTTATGTCACAACCGTCGGTGCTGATGATCGATGAACTTTCTCTAGGTCTTTCTCCTATCGCTGCTGATGCTCTTGCTAGGTTACTCCCAGATATATCTGCTCATGGAGTGGCAATTATCGTGGTCGAGCAAGACATCGATAGAGTACTGTCTTTAGTCGATCGTGCTTATGTTTTGGAAGGTGGAACAGTAGTGCTCCAAGGTACCCCGGGAGAACTACTGTCAAGTACCGACTTTGTCAACAGGTATCTTTGGGGGTCTTGAAGGGGCTGTGACTCGTTCTTTAGCGGCGATGAAGGTTGTTGCTCCTTCTAAAATATGTGCGCTTTGTGAAAGTTAGTTGACTATCTGTAATAGTTTTCTGAAAAATTGCAAAATAGATTTAACTTTTCAAGGTCTTCCCTTGCGTTGGGTGAGTTTGATGTATACACTACATA
>JAJYGA010000055.1 GCA_021785255.1 Actinomycetes bacterium | reverse complement strand
TACGGGACACAGGAGAGGCCGCATGAGTCCATATATCACGCAACTAACGTTGCCTCGTTTAGACGAGTCCAAGCGATGTGCCTCTTTCTATGATTTGCAAGCTCGGTCCTTTAGGGCCGAGAAGTTGACATGGTGAGTGTGGGTTGTTTGTCTTAGAGTAATGGGTCTCTTGGCTCAAGCTTTAAAGAAGGGCTTGCGTTTTTATCTATGGTGGCGTGCGACACCTCTGACAATCACCAGTCATTATCGTTGTTCGCTTGGAGAAGATGTTTTGTCATTAGCATTATGTAATGCTTACTTGCCAAAGCGGCTGAGGAACTTTAAGGCAGAGTTAGCCCTGCTATGAAGAAGATGTACTAACGTCGCTGGAGAACTATGATGAGAGAGCAGTCCGCCTAAGAAGAAGTAATGTATCTCATCGCAACCAAGCACCGGGTAATACTAATGATGTAGTGTCCGAGATTGCGGCCTTGGCTATCATCAAGACGTTAGTGCCGCAACGAATGTCTTCAAAAAGCTACTTGAGATACGGCCTGGTCAGAGTGGACGCACAACTATGAATAGATCGAATCTCTAGTTATTGAGTGTTGTATAATTTCCGACGTAAGGTCCGTACTTTTAAATATCAGGGCCAACGCTTTCTACGGAAAATCCAACTAGCGAGGTAAAGCACGCGGATTCAGACAACTCCAATGAAACAGAGTTCCGCGAACTGGATTTTGGGAAGATTCGAAGTCCAAGTCGCCTTTGACAATGCCACGTAAACATCTGTGTTATTCATCGACGGCTCAGTGGCAATTGTCCGAATTAAAAAAGTTGTATTATTTACGAAGTAATGCTGCTATTAACTGATTAGCACCGAGGTCGGGAGGTCCCATGGCAGAACTTTTGAGAGATGGAGACAGTGTGGTTCTTCGACTATCCGTGGCCGAGAAGGCCGAATCGTTGCACGGAGACCTTGTAATACCCGTAGGCTCAATAGTTGATATCCAAAGCGTGGACGACATCATCCATCTTGTTCATGGGTTGAGACTTCCAGGAAGCCGATGGCCGGGCAGGTTTGCAATGGGCACCTTTATATCTTCAGATTCAAAGACGTTCGCGGTGGTTCACGGTGATACAAAAAGAGGAGTGAGGATTCAATTAAAAGACGAAGGGTTTACAGAAGTATTGGTTGGATCACCTGATCCTGATGCGACGATTATGTCTCTTGGCATCGGAAGTTCCTCTTGAAGTTATGGACTGATACGTAAAGGGGACGTTCCGTAGCTGGAATTACTCTAAGTTAGCTTCGGGGTGTCTTACAATGACGACGTCTAATTGCCTTGGGCCATGAACTCCTTCGACTCGTTGTAGCTCTATATCAGAGGTGGCAGAAGGGCCCGAGATCCAGGTTTGAGGTCGGCTGGAATCGAGTAGTTTTATAGCTCGATCTACGTTTTGTACGATTTGATCTTCATCTATTACGACAATGTGGTGATCTGGAATCAACGAGATTACGCGCCTACCCTGGGTAGGACCGGAGTCCAAAACGATTGTGCCTGTTTCTGCTATTGCAAGGGCACATCCCGTCAGCGCACTGGATGTGTTATCTAGCTCTTTTACTGTGAGATGTTTAGAGTCGCTCACGATCGTCGCTTGAAAGTCTTGATACCAACTGGCGGGGAGGTCGGATGGAACTACCACTGAAGTGCTCTTTCTTTGGCTTATGGTTTCGGCTATGGTCTGGGATAAAGAAGGAGCCGAGGTCTCATAGACGTTAGCCTTGTAGTCGATAAGTCTACTCTTGAATAGAGTAACGAGATCGTCTTTTGCCTTGTCTTCGTTTTCGGACACAAATGTAGAGGTGAGGGACGCTCCCCTGAGGGACTCATGGGCGCTATAGCTGTCGGAGATGGCCTTTAGTACTGCCGGTTTACCCTTTAGTGGTGATACAACTGTCGTTTTAATCTGCTTTAAACCTAAAAGATGTGGGATGATACTGGCAGAGAAAACTCGTGATCTTCGTCGCTCAGTTGGGAAATTGAAACTGTTGTCGATGGATTCAGGATGCCGCGTCTTCAACCAATCTCTAAAAGATGTACCTGACGGTAGTCTAAGGTCTCGGGCGTCTGTCCATCTGTTGAGAGGAGGCGGAAGATGTCTAATTCGTTTTAGTTTGAGAAGCCGAGACGGTAATTGGGCAGCGGCGATAACAAGTTGAAATACTGTTGTCGAAGCGAATATAGTCTTTACGAACCACATGGAAGTTATCTCAGGATCTATGAGATGTTCGTTTTGTTTTTTATTGACCACTTGAGACCGGAGTTCCACCAACAACTTTGGAATCTCGATTTTTACAGGACAAACCTCGTAACAAGCACCACACAACGTCGATGCATAAGGGAGGGACCTTTCGAGTGCTCCCCAGTTACCAGATCGAAGTTGAGGAAGCAGAACCGCTCCGATTGGACCAGGGTATGGAGAACCATAGGCGTGGCCCCCAACGCGTTCATACACAGGACAGACATTTAGGCAGGCTGAGCATCGTATGCACCTCAGCGCTTGGCGACCGACGGGGTCTCTGAGGGCTCGAGTTCTTCCGTTGTCTAGAAGTACCAAATGGAAGTTGCTTGGTCCATCTCCAGGGGACACTCCAGAGAAGATTGAGGTGTAGGGATTCATCCGTTCACCGGTTGAAGATCGCGGGAGTAGTTGTAAAAAGACGGAGAGTGAGTTCCAATCTGGTAACAGCTTTTCGATTCCTACCACCGAGATGAGCGTCTCTGGCAGGGTGAGGCACATGCGACCGTTGCCCTCTGATTCCACAACCACCACGGAACCTGACTCAGCAATGAGAAAGTTAGCACCCGAGATGCCGACCGTTGACTTTAAGAATCGGTCTCGAAGATGTGTCCTGGCAGCGGCTGCTAGATCTTTGGGATCGTTGCTGAGATTTTTCGGAGCGGGAACCCCGGAGCCACCCATGTTGTTTAGAAAAATCTCTCTTATCTGTGATCGATTCTTGTGAATGGCAGGCACCAGAATGTGAGAGGGTAGGTCATTGTCTAGCTGTACTATCAACTCTGCCAGGTCGGTCTCATAGCTCGCTACCCCTATCTGTTGTAACGCGGCGTTCAGGTCTATCTCGGCGGTGGTCATCGACTTCACCTTTACTACCGAGGTGGCTCCAGTCTGCTTGACAAGCTGTGAAACGATCTCATTTGCCTCCTTGTTGTCATGTGCGAAGTGCACTTGACCACCTTTTTGGGTAACGCTGGTCTCCAACTCGGCAATCAGTGAATCCAAATTAGCTAGTGTGTAGTCTTTTATATAAGCCGCCTTGTCTCTAAGGCTTTCCCAGTTGGGGAGCTCTGAGACCACGGTGGCCCTTTTTTCTCTGATTGTATGAGTTGCGCGTGAAAGATTGGATCGTAGCTGTCCGTCGGCTAGTTCGACCTTGGCGGAAGCCGTAAATGAACGTTGCGAAGTAAAGAGTTTCTCACTCATTATTGCTCCCTTTATGTGCCAAAATCTCAGCAAGGTGCATGACCTTGATTCCCGACACCATTCGATCAGCCGCTCCTCCAATATGAGTTAGACATGAGTTATCAAGAGCGCATAGAACTTCGGCACCTGATCGTTTTACGCTTTGCACCTTGTCTGACCCCATTGCTACAGAAGTTTCAGCGTTCTTCAACGAGAACATTCCTCCAAAACCACAGCAACTCTTGTCTTCTTCAAAGGTCACCAACTCGAGATTACGAACAGACTCAAGGAGTTTTAGAGGAGCTTCATAGGCATGTATGGAACGCAACGAGTGGCACGTAGGATGATAGGCCACTTTGTGAGGAAATTCAGCTCCAACGTCTGTTACCTTTAGGTGATCGACCAGGAACTCCGAAAGTTCAAAGACCTTTTTCGATAACGACTCTAGGTCTGTTGCCAGAGATTCATCTCCGAGTTGCCGGGCGGAGAACCCATAGAGATCACGTACTGTTCCTACACAAGATGCTGAGGGTGAAACAATACAGTCGTAGCTCGCAAAAACGTTGTAGAAACGTTTGGCGAGTGCTACACCTTCTCTGCGATATCCTGCGTTTAGGTGGAGTTGGCCACAGCAGCTTTGGACTTTGGGAAAGACTACTTCGTGACCGAGATCGGAGAGTACATTAAACGTAGCTTCAGCGGTTCGTGAGTACATGATGTCATTTACGCAGGTAACGAAGAGAGCTATCTTCATCGAAGTGAATACCTATCTAGTAGTAGTTGTAAATCTTACTACGTCGCTCTGTGAAGACTTAGACGTAGTTGCAATGCTTCGACCTAACAAGTTAATTGAAACGTTTTTATACTAGCTGGCCTGGATCTAAGTGTCAAGGAGAACCTCCCTTGTCCCTGTTGTTGTTATCGTTGACGCGACGTTGCTTGACCTCGAGTCGTTTAAGACTGACCCCACGACAGGAAATGTTTAAATGGGAGATGTACAGAAACCCTTTAACATCTTTGTGCTTTCACCAAGGTGCAACTTTAGAGATCCCTAAGCCACGAATGTGTGCCAAGGGGAATCAGCCGTCTCGTGGGGTATCTCGTGGAGTGGCAGATGTCGCGACAGTCCCACTTCAAAGATACATACTTCAAGTCCGCTGGGCTTTGTCGATCAAGTTGGCGTCAAGGCATCAAAGTCAGTCATAAAGGATTGACCCGAATTTTACGACCAGTGACGTCTGATCGCTCACTGGAATTTGGCAGATATTTCAGGATCGAAACTTGTTGAGACCAGCCGGGACAAGATTGTATCTTCTGGCTGTGCCGCTAGGCGCCTTTCCTTGGTGGATTTCAAGCGTGGTACTTTGGAGTCCTAGACGAGCGGCAACAAGCCATTGGGTCATACAGCTCGCCACTTCAGCAAGTGGTGAAAACGCCAGGTGCTAAAGTGGCGCAGGATTTCCTATAGTCCACGGGTTGTTCAAAAGGCTCAGATTGTCGATGGAGATGAGAGACCAATGTGTACAGATGATGCTTCTGCCTGTGGGCCAGATCATCAAAGGGCAGTGAGGATAACTTTTTGGTTAAGTAGCCGTCAACAAAGAAAACATGGGATAAACTCCTCTAATGGCGTTTACTGATTCACAGAGAGTGGCGACTTTTGCTATGTTGACACCGTCAAAGAGAGCGATGCTATTTGTTCTGAATCTAATCT
>JAJYGA010000153.1 GCA_021785255.1 Actinomycetes bacterium | reverse complement strand
GATGTTGTGAACTCGGTTGAAACGTGACAGGCTAAGGATTGAATAGTATTTTTGCGCACAGTTTTAAGGGCATTAAAGAGTCGACTTTAGGTCGTATGCGGTCCTTATTGGGAACTGATGAAAGTATCTCTGAAGTCAAGCGTACTTTGTTAGAGATCCATGCTTGTGACCAAGGAGATTCCGAGCACGAAGAGAAATCGTTCCTTATCTGTTAACTAGTCGTCTCACAAAACAGAAAGAGACTTTCGAAGCTGCCTGTAGGACCATGTGGGTCTCTCAAGAGGCGGCAATTCACGATAGCTCGTCTGATTGACAAGGTCGCGGTAAGGTCCGCCCGGACAACTCGTGTACTTTAGGCTAAGAACTTGACATGAAGTCGGAGCCGAAGGCACCAGCCGTCATCATATGAACCAAGGTCAACTACTTGCCTCAGGAGTGGTCAGACCTTCGTAACTCATAAGATCTAGCTTTAAACGCGACGCAAGCCTAAAGGCAACAGCACACCAACAGCAGCAGTACAGTACTGGACACTACAAGCACAATCTCGGTACTCTATAACACATGGCTTAACTGCTTCAAAGAAAGTATTCCCCTATGGCAGGTCGATGCGGACATCTCTGAGTACCTGTTTGGACGGCCCCTTGATTCCGGTCCACTTCGTATGTGAGGAGAACCACTTTCATTCTATTTGTCATACTTCCATGCTGCTTTCAACATGAAGTAGTTCTGGCACATAGAAGCCTCGGCGTTTGCTTGACTGAGCGAGAGTCACTCTCCGTGTAGATCGGTGTTTTTGAGCCAGACATCGGATGCTAAATAGCAAAACGCACAGGCAAGAAGCAAAGCTACGCCAGCCACAAAGTCAAAGAAAACCGCGATCGCTGGAACCTTAAAGGTTGCATTGTTCACACATATTGGTCGTCGATGCGAATAGTCCAACTCTCAAGGCGAATCCATAATTCCTCTTCACGAGATGCGTCCACCGAACCAATACTTAGTCTTCAGAAAATTATGACGCGACATATCAAGTTCCTTACAGAAACTTCACCAAATATGGACTCTGCTGGTTTGAAGATATGACATAATTCAAAAGTAAAGTAATTGCTTCGGGTGTGTTGTGCATCACGTAGAGTTCGACGTAACCTTTACTAACACTAATTCGAACAAGGAGAAGAGAGTGGTTGACAAAGAAGTGGCAAGCACGCCTCATCCAGAGATGTTGGATGAGGAGACTCGAAAGTTACATGCTTTAGGGTACGCACAAGAGTTGAAACGAGCGATGAGCGGATTCTCCAACTTTGCCGTTTCATTCACGATTATCTCAATTCTTTCAGGTTGCCTTACGCTTTATTACTTCGGTATGACTACGGGAGGGCCCGCCGAGATGGTGTGGGGCTGGGTCGTCGTGGGAGTAATGACAACGATCGTGGGATTAGGGATGGCTGAGATAGCGTCGTCATATCCAACCGCGGGAGGCCTTTATTATTGGTCAGCCAAGTTGGCGAAGAGCAAAGGAGCCGCTTGGTCGTGGTTTACCGGATGGTTTAACCTAATCGGTCAAGTAGCAGTTACAGCTGGCATCGACTTTGGATTTGCAACTTTCTTCTCTGCATTTTTAAATCTCACGACTGGAATTCAGGCAACACGAGGAACGGTCCTTGTTGTATATGCCGTAACTCTTTTGGCCCATGGTTTGATAAACAGCTTCGGCGTAAAGCTGGTAGCGTTCCTCTCTAATGTGTCTGCTTGGTGGCACATTTTGGGAGTTATAGTTATCGTTACCGCCTTAGCTTTGATCCCAACACATCACGCCTCTGCAGCCTTCGTCTTTACCAAATTTGTCAACGAAACTGGATTCCACTCCACCTTCTATGTCGTGCTCATTGGGTTACTGATGGCACAGTACACCTTCACAGGATACGACGCCTCAGCTCACATGTCCGAAGAAACCAAGGGCGCGAGCCTGACGGTTCCTCGTGGAATTGTAAATTCAATCTTGGTCTCCTTGGCGGCCGGATTCGTTCTTATCGTCGGCATTACCTTCGCAATAACTAACGACTATCAAAAAGCTCTGGCATCACCGACTGGCGTTCCCCCAGTCCAAATCTGGATCGACTCTATTGGTCGAACCGGCGGCGAACTCCTTCTCGTGATCGCCATGGTTGCTCAGTTCTTCTGTGGAATGGCATCGGTTACTGCCAACTCCCGAATGATATATGCTTTCGCTCGAGACGGCGCGGTCCCAGGTTCAAGTATCTGGCACCATATCAATCCGAGAACTCGAACACCAACGAGATCCATCTGGTTTGCAATCGTCGGTGCTTTCATACTTGGCGTACCGTCATATTGGAGCACCACCGCATATGGAGCGGTAACATCGATCGCGACTATCGGTCTTTACCTGGCTTATATAACTCCTACCCTTTTGAGAAGACTCCCTGGTACTCGCTTTGAACCTGGTCCCTGGAACCTTGGCAAGTGGTCGCCGATCATAGGTTGGACGGGTATTGTTTGGGTAGCTATTATCACCGTCTTGTTCATGCTTCCCGAGGTTTCACCCATCAACCGGAATACCTTCAACTATGCACCGGTAGCGCTTGTTGTTGTACTTGGCTATGCCGGCATCTACTGGGCACTAAGCGCAAGAAAATGGTTCAAAGGACCGAAGATGCAAGGAAACGAAGCAGAACTCGAGAGGCTTGAAATGGACTTGGGGGAACCAGTCTAAAGAGAATATAAATGCCTTGGTTGCTGCCTTATGTCGAGCAGCCAAGGCATCCCGCGGCACTCAGAATTCAGCCGGTACCGCTTTCAACGCTATATTTTTTTACTGCCCAAGTTGACGAGGAGTAGACTCGCCGTTCGTGCTAGCAGGTAAAATGGACACCGAAAAAGAACTTCGAGTATCCTGAGGGCCATTTCCCTCGGCTCTTAGTTCCAAAATTAACCACAGTTCGCAGGTATCACTAGTCAACTTATCTATGACTTCACCGCCCACGCCTAAACAATCCTCATAAGTTGTGTATCGCGGCATACATCTAGACAAATAGACAAAGGGCAACTTTCATACTCAAAGACATCGTCCATGCATTGAAAGATCTACCGCTATTGAAAAACAACGACCCGCTTAGGCATAAAAGAGTTTTCTCTTGCATGGGATAGCTTGATAGATACCTCTAAGCAATCTTGTACGTCATGGCAATGGTCGCCATGTTTCGATGAAGTCATAGCGATATAATCATCTTGGTATCCATAGAAATAGCCTAAAAAGATACTGTTGGGGGATCCGCCATGTCAGAACGTAGTTTTGAAACCGTAATCTCTAATGGAGGGTACTTTGAAGCGCCAAGGTGGCATGAGGGCAAATGGTGGGTTTCAGACTTCTATCATCACCAAGTCCTCTCTATAACCGAGAATGGGCACAGTCGTGTAGAACTAGAAGTACCCAATCAACCAAGTGGCATTGGATGGTTGCCTGACGGGTCTTTGCTAGTGGTATCAATGAAGGACCATAAAGTCCTTCGACGGTTGCCAAATAGTCAGGTCAAGGTGTATGCCGAACTGAGCGCATTCTGCGGCGGACCGCTCAATGACATGGTTGTAGACAAGAAAGGTCGTGCCTGGGTTGGAGACTTTGGTTTCAATCTCATGGCCATGGGCGATCCCAAATCCACGAACTTATCACTGATACAACCGGACGGCGAAGTATCCATAGCTGCTACAGACATGTTATTCCCCAACGGCATGGTCATAACTGAAGATGGCAAGACGTTGATCGTAGGAGAAACGTTGGGATGTAGATACACAGCATTCGACATCCAAGAAGACGGCTCTCTAACTAACCGTAGGGTATTTGCACAGCTGGCCCCTACTCCTGGACCTGGCTCTTTCGCAGAAGTTTTGCCCATGGTAAAAGTCGGTCCAGATGGATGTGGAATGGATGCTGATGGAAACCTCTGGATGGCAGATGCCATAGGCGCAAGACTTCTTCATATCGCCAAAGGCGGAGACATACTAGAAGAGTTGCCAGCCCCAGATGGACTCGGATTTTTTGCGTGCATGCTTGGCGGATCCGACGGCAAAACTCTCGTGGCATGTGCTGCGCCAGACTTTCTAGAGTCGAATCGTACAAGAAGCGATGATGCCGTTCTGCTTGCTACAAAGGTAGAAGTTCCACGTGGAGGACTACCCTAGGCAATTAACTTGGTTCAAGAAACAAACTCTATCTTCAGGTCTGCCAAACGCTTTTAGTCTTCGAACATTTTCAACAAGCAACCTCAACAATACTCGCGCGTTTGGGTTGATATCACTTCGAAAGTGACCCGGTTGATAGTACAAAAGATCAAACTAGCCTTCCAAATTACCAGTTTCCAAAACGTTTTCCCTTCGTAGTCAACAAAGCATGGTGCGCTTTTTCATGTGCATACGCGTACAGATCATCACAGTTGGAAGTATGACTTTGTCATTGCAAAATTCTATTGCCAAGTAAACAATTGAAACTGTACTCCCGTCACTTGGACCAGCAGTGATCGTGTTAGCTGCATCGATAGGTTTACGCAAAGATTTGCTGTAGATCTTGTCCGACTCATTCGGACGGCTCTAATTTACTCCAGCGAGATTACTACCGGGTGCACTAATGCACGAAAGTTTTTTATGTTCCAAGTAAGCCTAACTTCATCACCCAGAGGCTTCTTTTATAGGCTCATTTTAAAGGTCAAATGTATCTGCCTGATCTCATATGAGATCAAACCGATCCAAATTCATGACCTTGTTCCAAGCACGGACAAAGTCGCTCAAGAACGCATTATTGGAGTTGGAGAATGCATAGATCTCCGCTAATGCTCTAAGCTGTGCATTCGAACCAAAAAGTAAGTCGACTGACGTTGCCGTCCATCTCATATCACCATTCACACGGTCGTATCCTTCAAAGATGCCCTCTTCAGTTTTTGATGAACTCCACTTCGTCTCCATCTCCAGGAGATTTACGAAAAACTCATTGGTTAGCGTCTCTGGTCGTCTGGTAAGTACTCCATGTTTTGAACCCTTGAAGTTAGCACCCAGGACACGCATTCCACCGACAAGAACGGTCATCTCTTGGACGGTTAAGGTTAATAGATCAGCTTTTTCCACGATGAGATGCTCAGATGGCAGAGTCTGGCCAGCTTCCAGGTAGTTGCGAAATCCGTCGGCGATTGGTTCTAGCACGGAAAAGGACTCAGCGTCAGTTTGTTCTTGCGTAGCATCGGTTCGTCCCGGAGTAAAGGGAACTTGAATGTTCGCGCCCCCTCGCCGTGCAGCCTCTTCGATACCCACACAGCCGCCCAACACTATGAGATCAGCCAAAGAAACATTAATCGAATCTGGTGATGTTTCATTGAAACTCGCCTGAATTGACTTAAGGACTTCAAGAACCCTATGTAACTGATCAGGCTCATTGACGCTCCACTGCCTTTGCGGCAGGAGGCTTATCCTAGCCCCGTTGGCTCCACCTCGGCGGTCAGTACCTCTGAAAGTTGAAGCCGATGCCCACGCCGTTGAAACAAGCTCTGATACCGAGAGACCAGAAGCCAAGATCGACCGCTTGAGTGTGCTGATCTCTCTTTCACCGATCAGATCATAGTCTCGAGTCGGAACTGGATCTTGCCATATCTGAACTTCTTCAGGAACAAGAGGTCCAAGATATCGGGAGATCGGTCCCATGTCTCGATGAATCAGTTTGTACCAAGCCCTTGCAAACGCGTCTTCAAGTTGCTCAGGATGCTCATAAAAGCGTCTAGCAATTGGTTCGTAGATGACATCAACTTTTAAAGCGAGGTCTGTTGTGAGCATCATAGGTGCGTGACGTTTTGACGGATCGTGTGCGTCCGGAACTTTATCTTTCGCACCAGGATCCTTTGGTGTCCACTGGTTCGCGCCAGCCGGGCTAGTTGTCAGTTCCCATTCATAACCAAAAAGATTTTCCAAGAAGCCATTGTCCCATCTAATAGGATTGTTAGTCCATGCTCCTTCCAAACCACTGGTATAAGTATCAACTCCTGCTCCCGTTCCAAAACGGTTCTTCCAGCCGAGGCCCTGTTCTTCTAGTGGTGCCCCTTCGGGTGCTTCACCCACATAGTCGGCAGATACTGCACCGTGAGTCTTTCCAAAGGTATGTCCTCCGATGATTAAAGCTACGGTCTCTTCATCGTTCATTGCCATTCGAGCAAAAGTTTCCCTTATGTCTTTTGCGGCGGCAACTGGATCAGGATTACCGTTTGGTCCCTCGGGATTTACGTAGATAAGTCCCATTTGAGCCGCAGCAAAAGGATTGACAAGCTGCCGATCTCCACTGTAGCGTTCGTCACCTAGCCACTTGTCTTCTGACCCCCAGTAGGTGAAATCATCGGCCTCCCATATGTCCTCTCGGCCAAATCCAAAGCCAAAGGTTTTAAAACCCATCGACTCAAGCGCAGTGTTCCCTGCAAAAACTATCAGATCAGCCCAGGATATTTGACTACCATACTTCTGCTTTAGCGGCCAAAGCAGCCGTCTTGCCTTGTCTAAGTTGGCGTTATCCGGCCAGCTATTTATGGGTGCAAAACGTTGAGCGCCTCTGCTGGCACCACCTCGGCCGTCACTAACTCGATAGGTGCCCGCACTGTGCCACGCCATTCTAATAAATAATGGGCCATAGTGGCCATAGTCAGCAGGCCACCAACTCTGTGACGTGGTCATTGTTTGGATGAGGTCTTTTCTTAAGGCATCAACATCAAGTTCCTTTATAGCTTCGGAGTACTTGAAGCTCTCTCCAAGGGGATTCTGAGAGAGTCTGTGCCGATCCAGAACCTTGAGATTAACCTGATTGGGCCACCAATCCCGGTTTGATCTATTTCCAATAGCAGTTGATGTGTGTAGAACTGGACACTTCTCTATATCACTCTTCGACATTGTTGACCTCCTAGTTGTACCGCTTTATAGCAGTATTGTCCTGACTGTTTTATTTATGCAATACCTGTCGCCTTTATTCGCTTAGGCGACTACGTAGACGAAGCGATGTCTCACAAATTGGGTTCCGCCATGGTTATCTAAAGTTCAGCCTCTTTAGCGGCTGAGAGCACGGATGGATTATTTTCAAATTACCACTTAAGGGAAGCCAGTAACAAGAACTATTTGCCACCTTTGCAGAGCCCAACAGGTGTACCTCCGTTTTTAGCTCTACCATCTCTGTCTTCGACTGATGAAATCTTGCTTTCGTCATTTCTTACTCCAAATAGTTCAACAAAATCGATAACGTGTTCGCAAAAACACATTTTAGAACGAGTCGGACTGTTAATATACTTTATTTTTAGACTTATTCTATAACTTGTCTGGTTATAGCATATAGCAGAGTTGGACTTTTTGTAGTTGTTTTTCAAAGCAAAAAAATATTCGTGTTGTGAAATCAGTAGCGAGTTTCTAACTCTTTCGAGAAAACTGAGGCAAAGTATGTAATGAGATCTATATCACACATCACATGGGGGTATAAACAATGAACTTAAGCGACCAACTGAGCCTTGTCGGAGACGTACTGGCAGTAACCGCCATCGTTGTCGCTCTACGGATCTACAATCGGCAAAGTCAGCAATCCGCTAAACAAGGAGATCTTATCGAACAAATCAAGGCGCTTACCGCACAACAAGACCGAAGAGCTACAGCGCTGGCAAACTTGGAACTACGGGAAAAATTTGGAACCATCAGTTCACGCGCTGAACGTCTTAGCTCGATCGGGTCAGGAAAAAAAGCGTCCGACTTCGAGGTTTGCTCCTCCATGACTGAAGACGAACGGGATACGGTGTTGGAACACAGAGCTCAAATTATGTATACGATCTATGACTGTCTTGCGGTCGATCAAGTATTTGACGAAGCCAACGACGAAGTCAAAGATCAATTCAGAGAACTTATGCACGGATATGATACGATATGGCGTAAAATACCGGTGCTTCACGGCAATCGTTCTGAGTTGCTGAACATGGATGGTAAAACTCTTTTGGATCTCTTTATGTCTTGTTTGAAGGTGTATCGTTCCCAAAACTCGACGGACTAAGGTAAGCGTGAATGACAGCTAACGAGTCTGATGTCCAACTTTTCACCGGAGAGTCCATTATAAATAGACGCAAGATAGCGTCGGTTTCTAGGCAGGATCCGCCTCTGTCTGCTATTGATACGCTTGCTACGCTATGCAATGTAAGGACCCCAAGCGAAATAGGGTTAAATGGCCCCGTAATGGCATCTATGCACAGAGCTTCAAGCGAGGGTATCCGAGAGTTGGGATCGTTCGAGGTGTTATTTGGAAGAGATTCGTTGATCTCCGCACTTTTAGTAAAAGAACAACATCCAAATCTGCTGTTATCAACCGTACGCACACTTGCTAAGTACCAAGGTAAGAACTATGACTCTTCCAGCGAAGAAGAGCCGGGCCGTATACCTCATGAAGTGCGGCAGCCTCACGATCCTATTGCTGTAGAAATAAGCAGATCAAGCGGCTGGACGTGGCCGTACTATGGAGCCATCGATACTACACCTCTCTTTCTAGTTGCCATGAGAGAACTAATGACAGCAAGTCGTTGGGAGTCGATCCTGTTTGAATCGACCAATGCCGCTATAGATTGGTTGATTCGTCGCTTGGAGAACGGGAATGGTCTGTTGGTCTCTATGCCGTCAAATCCCAAAGGTATTGAGAACCAAGTATGGAAGGATTCATGGGATTCCTTCAGTGGCTCTGACGGTAAAGTTGGCGGTCCTCCATGTGCTCCATTGCTTGCGCAAGCGCTAGCGTATGAAGGATGTACGGCAGGTGCCGAGCTTCTACGGATCCTCAAACCCGAGGACTCGCGACAAAACACACTTCAAGCAATGGCACAAAACCTTCGCGAGGCAGTGCTCGGAAGATTCTGGATCGATAGAGAAAGTCGTTTCGGTGCTTGCCTTTTGATGCCAACAAGCATGAGATCGCAAGAACTTCTTACAGCAAGAACGTCTGACCCTGGACATCTTCTCGTCAGTGATCTGTTAACCCGACGTTCGGACTTGCCCTATCGTAACGAAGTAATTCGATCACTTATCAACGATGAGATGCTTTGTGGGGGCGGCATTCGCACCTTGAGCAATCTCGAACGGCGCTATCGTCCAACGGCGTACCACAATGGTTCTTCTTGGCCGTGGGAGACAACTGTCATTGCATTGGCGCTGGACAAGTTTGGGTTCCATCGACTGGCTGATGCACTTGGAACTCTGGTAATGCGTATTTATGATCAAACTGGATTATTTCCCGAGTTCGTCCGAGGAGATTCAGCACTAGAGATCAAACTAAATTCAGAGATCATAGATATCAGAGAGGCAGATGGAAGGGTGAATCGAATCTGTCAACCACCGCAGGAGATTCAAGCCTTCACGCTTTGCTCGATACTAGCTTTGAAACATCGAGAAATCCACCCCAAATCCCAGAATGAGCGACTCACCAACGATGAAAAAGTCCTTGAAGACCAGCTGTTGCAGCAGATGGCTTATGCAGGAACGACTGGTGAACTGTTTATGTGATAGTAGACAATAGAGGTATCACCATGGCTAAGATCTGTAGGTGCTCCAATAGCGTGGAAGATCATCGGATAAAATGGCACGGAGTTGCTCCTTTTTCCAGACAACTAGAAAAATTTAAGCCTGGTCAAAATAGGTGGACGTTGCTCTATTTTACGTTCGCATAAGTGCAGCCTCATAGTCGACCTAGCGACTCCTGTTTTAAAGTTTCCAATAGGATCTTTTCCACGCCAGTTTAGGATTTAACCTTTATGAACAAAGCTGTATAAGCAGAAGGACAAAATGGCTTCTTATCGGACAAAAAACGTCTGGCTAATCGCTGGATCGGCTTTCTTCGCTGATCTAGGTTACCAAGCGGTACTCGCTGCGTTTCCTCTTTTCCTCGTGCTAACGCTACATGCGCCGGTCTGGCAGTATGGACTTGCCTCAGCTCTCAGCTACGGTGGTGGTGCAGTGTTTTCTTACTTCGGCGGAAAGCTCGGAGATCGCTTTGGACACAAGAAAATAGCGTTAATTGGCAACTCCATTATTCCGCTGCTGTCTCTATCAGCACTAATCTACAGTCCGATCTGGGCTATTGGGTTACTTACAGGGGGATGGTGGGCACGCAACTTTAGATCACCCTCTAGAAGGGCGATGCTGGTTGAGGCCGTACCAAATAGTAACGAAAGAGCCAAAGCCTTTGGTTTTTTACATGCTCTAGATGTAGGAGGGGGCGTCTTAGCTGCAGCATTTGATCTTATAGCACTAGCAAATAACTTGCCGTTTCGATGGATCTTTCTAGCCACGGCTCTTCCTTTGTTCATTTCGACCCTTTCGTTATCGCAAACAAAAGTTGGCCATAGCACACCAAAGATACCCACAGGTAACACGTCGCACTCAGACAATCCTCCTCCACAAAAAACACGGCGATCGCTGCTAATCGCAGCGGGGCTGTATGGGTTTACCTTCTATAGCGTTGGATATCCCGTGCTGACCTTGGCTCAGGACTCTAAGAAACTCGCGGTGGGTCTAGCCGCCTTTTTACTGCTTCAAGGAGTGTCTGCCCTCACTGGCTTGGCAGCGGGAGGACGCCTTGGGGAAAGTACTGCAAGTAAGTTAGTAAACCTTGGACTCTTCGGATACTTGGCTGCTGGCCTAGGTGCTGCTGTAGTCGCGGCCGGTTATAGTTTTGGTACTCCCCTGATTGTACCGTTTTTTGGAGTTGCAATCATAGGATTTGCTTTGGGGATTGTTGAAACCCTAGAGCCGACGGCAATGTCGGTACTGAGAAGTGGATCAAAAATGGGAAGTGGTTTTGGAGCACTTTCCGCAGCGAGGAGTCTTGGGACTTTCAGCGCGAATTTGATCATGGGGATCTTGTATTCGATTGCGGCGGGACTCGCTTACGGTTATGTCGCCGTACTAGCTGTGGCTGCCGCTTTGATTATTCTTAGTGCAGCACCATCAATGCGCCAATGGGAAAGATTGTCTTCCAGATAACGACCAGAGACCGATTGAAGGTTTCGCCTAGACGCAACGATCAAATACAATTGGTTGTATTGATGTAGGTTAGATGTGTCACCTTCGTGGGAAGTTCGCATTAATTCACAACAACGCCACGAACGGATGGTCCTGCTTCCTTGGCACGGTTGTATGAATTGTGAACTCCATAATGCAAAGTCCTGAACTAAATTAAGCTTGTATAACAAGGAGGCGTACTTGGCCAAAGTCAAGCTCTTGACATCAAAGTTACAAGTTCATCCTCAAGACCTTGGCGTACTTGTCGAGGTTCCCTTCGAACTCCCAATTGGATATCAGTCACTATCAGTTGAACTCATTGGTGACATACCCGAAGATTCTGTTTTAGACCTTGGTCTGGCCGACCCGAATAGAGTACGTGGTTGGAGTGGAGGAAGTCGTAGTTCTATTTTCCTTTCTCTTTACAAAGCAACCCCAGGATATCTAAGAGGTGAACTACCACGTGGTAGATGGGCTGTGCTTCTGTCGCCTTATGAGATCACAAGAGCTTTTGAGGTGGTGGTTAAAATCGAGGGAGACCTTTATTGTCCGCATTGGCTTAAGAGTGACCTTCATGTTCATAGTCTTCATTCAGATGGATGCTGGGACCTTTGCCAGCTCACCGAAAGAGCGAAATCAGCGGGCCTAGATCTATTGGCACTTACAGATCACAACACCATAAGTCAAAATGTTGAAGCCTCAGGGTGGGGATTCTTCAAAAATGATGTACTTCTCCTTCCGGCTATGGAATGGACCACGAGAAAGGGTCACGCCAACGTTTTCGGGCTGTGTGACCCCATGCCTGATTGGCGAGTGAACGACGACGAGGAGTTTTCGTTAAAGATGCAAGAGGTGAAGAATCGTGGAGCGCTAGTAAGCATCAATCATCCCTATGACGACTTTGCTTTTGGGCTTAAATGGGACTGGTCCTACGAGAAAGTTCAATTTATTGAGATCTGGAACGGTCCTTGGAGATCAAGCAGCGAGTTGGCGCGTAGGGCCTGGGAGAAGGCCCTATCTGCTGGCGTAAAACTAGTGGCCCTAGGAGGCAGCGATGTACACGGTCCAAGTGATTGGGTTGAACTTGGATCTCCAACTACGTGGCTTTACACAACTCTCCCAGGTATCTCCGGAGTACTCGAAGCCTTAAATAAAGGGGCCGTGTACCTTACAAGAGACATCGATGGCGTAACTTTAGGAGATAAGGCGACAGTTCCAGGATCGACCAACGTAGACAACATCGTCACTATAGATCTAAAGGGCCTTTCAAAAGGACAGCGAGTGGATGTGATCTGCGACGGTCAATGTTTCAAGTCCTTTCTCGTGGATAAGACGACTCTCGAAGTTCAAGTTGAAGTACCGATAGAGTTTCGCTACATACGTACCGAGGTTTATCGATACGACGAGACTTTTGACGTGTGGCTACCGTTGCTAATAACTAATCCAATCTGGCGCCTAGGCGGAGGGATAGAACATGAATGAGGGGGAACTAAATCTTTGGAAAGCAACATTACTGTCATGGAGCACTCGTCGAAGGGTCAAAGTTGGTCCTTGGGAGGAGTTGGATAAGAACTCTGGAGCGAGGCGTTACCGTTGCGAAGTACTCATCCCATGGGATCACCCCTGGATAGAGTTTGAAGGCAACTCTGAGGCACTTCTATTTGTAGATTCAAAGGCTCGATTTGGTATAAATCCCTATCATCGACAAACTCGCATACCAAGGCATGCAGGTGAAAAAGTGATACTTGAGGTGGAGCGAGTCCAGACAGGTCTTATGGGTGTATTGAAAAGTAGCGGATCTTTGGGCGATGTCGAGTTTGCTGAGAAAGATGAAGCTGCCATGAGCTGCTATTACGATCTGGATGTCCTTGTCGAGTGGAATACCCATGCTGCAAACACCGATCAAGAACGACGACTTCTTGCAGACGGACTGAGAAAGGCGTTTGAACCGCTGGCTCTAGGCCATCTCGATATCGATGGTCTGAGAATGTTTGCGCAGAGACCGTCTGCACCTGCTGAGGAACAAGGACTTCGTCTAGCACTCGCATCGGGGAAAATTGCCGGTGTCTCAAAGTGGAGCCAGGAAGAAAAGGACGCGGCCGTTGCCCATATTTCAAAAACCCTCAACTACATCTACAAGGAGCTGTCCATAGGTGCCCGACCAGCCTCTGAGATAGCGGTCATGGGGCATGCACATATCGACCTTGCCTGGTTGTGGCGGTACGAAGAGACCAAGAAAAAAGTTCAAAGAACGTTTTGTTCTCAAATAGATCTACTCAGACGCTTTGATGATTGGCGCTTTGGTGCATCGACTCCGCAATACTACGAGAACTTGTTTGATGATCAAGATCTAAAAACCCAAATTACGTCGTTGGTGTCAGATGGCAGAATGGAGCCTCTAGGAGCCTTTTGGGTAGAGTCTGACTGCCAATTGGTAGAAGCTGCCTCATTGATTAGACAACTTAAATTTGGGCTCAGTTGGTTCCAGAAACACTTTGGGCATCGATGCAAAGTCGCTTTCTTACCGGACACGTTTGGATTCGCTTCGGGATTGCCGACCCTTTTAAAGGCCGCGGGAGTTGAACTACTGATTACAACAAAACTCAACTGGAATGACACCAATGAGTTCCCTTGGACAAACTTTTTGTGGGTAGGACCTGATAACTCTGAGCTTGAGGTACAGATATTTGGATCTACCTCGCATGGGTACAACGCTCCCTTGACAATAACGGATCTACTAGAAACGAGCCAAGAGTATCAACGACGAGGAGGGATGGGGCCTGCTCTTTACACCTTCGGTCACGGAGATGGAGGTGGTGGTCCTGATGAGGAGATGCTTGAAAGGTTACATCGTTATAAACGACTTCCTCACCTCCCGCAACTTCTAGATCTGAGCGTAGACGATCTCGTTAAGTCTGATCGTTCCAAGCTTCCTAGAGTGCGCGGAGACCTCTACCTAGAGTACCATCGTGGAGTCTTTAGCTCTCAGAGTAAGACCAAGGTCCTTATTCAAAGCACGCAAGAAGCACTTGTCGCAACTGAGCTTTGGCACACCTTTTTGCAGCATCCATCGTGTGACGAATTTACGGACTTATGGAAGACGTTGCTAAGGACTAACTTTCACGATATAATTCCTGGTTCTTCTATCGCTAACGTGTACGAAGATACAGATCAAGAACTAAAAGAAACCGGCGCTGAACTGCAGCGACGACACCTTGCGTTGTTCTCCAAAGTATTGAGAGAAGGTGAGGACGAAGTCGTTGTCTTTGGAAACTGTGCTGGAGTTCAGAGACCGGAGGGGCCCGTGACACTCCATCGGGTAGCTGACTATGAGGTACTTGTCGACAACGTTTGGGAGAGTGCCAAACCTATCTCAGAGAACACGTCTCGCATCTGTATCGGTGAACTCCAGCCATTCGAAATTCGCTCATATCGAACTAGAAAAACCACGCATAAGATGTCGTTCAAACCACGGTCCGTGACTCGATGGCAAAAAACCTTTAATGATGTTAGCGTTGCTATATCTGGAAACGGTATTGAATCCCTTGTATTCCAGGGTCGGGAACTGCTTGCTCGAAGAGGTGAAATTATTGCATGGCGACAGCATCCTAATGCTTTTGACGCCTGGGAACTAGTTTCTCCTAAAGATCGAGTGCCAATCCCTCTAGCTTGTGCAGACGTAAACATCCAGTACGAAGATGACGACTTTGCGGTGCTCTTGCTCAACCACGTTTGGCAAGGTTTAGAGGTAAAAGAGCGTATTACCATAGGTTGCGATTCGCCGCGGATCGATATCAACGTCCAGGCTCACATGGGAGAAAGAAGAGTGGTCCTGCAATACCACCTTCCCACAAACCTAGTTACCGCACAACTCTCTCGAAGTACAAGTTATGGGGTCGATGAGGTACCAACAATATCCAAAGACAATCGAGATTTCGCCAAGTTCGAATGGCCAGCACATCGATTGGTAGACTTGTCCGAACCGAACATTGGTCTGAGCATATTCAACAAATCTCGTTTTGGTCACAGCGTTGATACCTCTACAGTGACTGTTACGTTAGCGACATCTCCGCTTTTCCCAGATCCTAAAGCAGAACTAGACGCTACATCAGAGATAGCACTATTCCCACATAATGGCTCTTGGAGAAACTCAAAGATTCTCGCTCATGCGTATGCCTTTAGCGCTGATCCCGTTATACACCAGTTGGCGAAAAGTAATGTAGATGGATTTCAGCCTATCAATGGTTTGGAAGAAGGCATTATTTTTTTAGGGTCCAGTGTCTCTCAAGATGGATCGGGGGACATTGTCATTTATCTTCAAGAATCCCATGGTGTGCGCCATCAACTTGACTTGTCTTTCCCAAAGCCTTTGAGAGCCGCTTTTCTTTGTACGCTCGTTGACGAAATAGATGGAGATTGCCTTCCAGTGAGAGTTGATGGAAGCGTTGGCGTAGAACTCTTTCCGTGGGCAATATGTGCAGTGAAATTGAGATTTTAGGTACACCTAGACATTTGATTCGCCTTGCAAAACGGATACTTTCATGCCTCTTTGACCTCTGTCTCCGATAAAAGAAATCTGGTGCCAAGATATAAAGCGTCCACGGCAACCGAAGTGAGAATCATAACAACAGGGAAACTCCGGCGTTTAAACCTATTTTTTGGTGGGAAAGAAGAATCCCTTGTGACGTTCTCCCTTAGTTGCGTTATTACGCACTGTCTATAGTCAAAGTAGTAGGTTAAATTTGCTTGGAGTTTGGCCGCGAAAGGTTGACGATCATATGGCATTACGTTTAGAACTTTCAGAACCTCGGACAACAGCTCTGCCTAGACCCAGCAAAAGACTGAAACAACGACTTGAAACTACACCAGTCCTCGTGTTCTGGGAAACGACCAAGGTTTGCCCACTTACATGTCTTCACTGCAGAGCCGAATCGATATCGCTAGCCCCACCCGAGGAGTTGACAACAGAACAGGCCAAGTCCTTACTAACACAATTTGCGAGCTTCGGAACCCCAAAACCCACCTTGATCCTTACTGGTGGTGATCCACTCAGTCGTCCAGACATCTGGGAGCTGTTAGAAATGGCGCAAGATCTGGACTTGAAAGTCGCAGTTTCGCCAGCTGTGAGTCCGAGGTTGAATGAAAAGTCGATAGTACGTCTTTTGGAGCTGGGGGTTCAATCCGCCTCAGTGTCTCTTGACGGAGTACAAAGCACACACGATGAAATAAGAGGTATATCAGGACACTTCGAAGAGACGTTGCGAGTAATCGACACAATGTTAGAGTATGGACTGAGAGTCCAGGTAAATACCACGGTCATGAGCAAGAACAAGACAGAACTCGCTGACGTATTTGCCCTTATTAGGTCTCATGGTGTAAGAATTTGGGAGGTGTTCTTCCTGATTCAAATTGGAAGAGGAAGCAACATTGAAGAACTTTCTCCCGAAGAGAACGAAGACGTAGCTCGTTTTCTATTTGATACATCAGCGTACGATGTATTGGTACGAACGGTAGAAGCTCCATTTTATCGAAGAGTCTCTCACCAATTGGCAACACTACCACAAGACTCTATGTTGGGCTCCACTGGACCCCTTTATGTTCGACTAAAGAAAAGGTTGGTAAAACTTATTGGGGAAAGCGATGTAAAGCCCAACTTCAAACCCGTGTACACGCGAGACGGCAAGGGTATCGTGTTTATTTCTCACAGCGGGAACCTCTATCCCTCCGGATTCACGCCAATATCGCTTGGAAACGTGAAGTCCGAGAACCTTCGAGTTCTGTATCAAGAGAACGAGGTTCTAAATAGGATCAGAAACGGTGAATTCTCTGGGGCATGCGGAATCTGTGGATATGTCGATCTCTGTGGTGGGTCCAGAGCTCGAGCTTTTGCTCATTTCGGTGATCCTCTAGCACAAGATCCCGGTTGTCTATACGCAAGTTGAACCATCAAGCACGCCCATAATCCAGGCCTAGCTACCTCCATTAGGATTGGAGGAAATATCTTCTCTTTTGACAATGAACCCTAATGATATCTACGATCATAGAGACCTTGATATCGCTTTGGCAGATCCACAAAACTCTTCTTTCTCAGGCGATTGGATTACTTGAACGTGGGCATAACGATCTGACAGGCTAGCCACGTTGGGGTTCCCGCTACGACCGGATCCACAATTAATCAATTCAAGTAACGCAAGCCATAGGTCCGTAACATTTGATCTTCACACAGGAGAGCCAATTCAACTTGTTCCGAACCTCGAAAAGCTTTCTCTAGAATCTCCCGAATCGCAGGGAAACAAGCTGCATTACCCGTGGTGCAACCTTATATGATTTAGGACTTCATCTCCAGAGCCTCCTTTCTGTGCCAATGCATTAATCAAAAGAAGGATCTTACGCGTAAAGAAATGTCGCCAATTCTAAGACGATTCAGTCCTAATAGTCGCTAAACAAGGCAAGGAATCTGAACGCAACAAATTTCACTTTGATTTCGCCATTACTGAATGGTTCATTCAGTAATAAGTCTCGTGGGATAAAGATTCCATGAAAGCCGTGCAATACCCGGAGAAGCCTTTGATCGCGACGACACTAGTCGGTCAAAGAAACACACCTGAAAACAATAGCGTGATCGAGAAGCGCGCTATTGTTTTCTCAAGAGACCTTCTCAGACAAACCGACGAGCATCCTTAGCCGCGTATTTTGCGACCACGCCGTCGACTTCGGCCGTCGCAACTATGCTTCGTACAATCTCAGAAAGTTTACTGGCGGGAAGTGCACAGGTCATCTCATGAGATTGCATACCGGTTCTAGCACGCGAAAGAGCACAGCCAACACTAGCTGCAGCAATACCCTGCTCCTTGGCCACAGCAACAATGTGACATTGTGGTTTTCCTTCAATCCGCAGCCCAGGAATAGCATCAGACAAAACCATCAGCTGGCGTCCATTGACTCTCAGAAGCACGACGTCAGGATCAATTGGTGTTTCTGCTAAGGGTCCATAGATAATAGAAACAGGCCTTTCTTTCACAGTGGGGATTGTCGGTACCATATCCATCGTCACCCATCCAGAACTGAGCAATTCAGAGACGTCTTCATTTCCGCCGACATCATCAAGACTTTTCAGACCATGGGTAAGTGAACCCACACTACAGTTGCCATGATCTGCCGGAGTTGTTGAAAACGTCCGCGTGGCTGCATGCACCCAGAACACACATCCCGCAGGCACCCTCCCACTTCGACCATCGGAGGCGCTCACGCTCATGGGTGCATCAAAGGAGGAGACATCAGTAACTTCCTCCTCTGCGAAGGTTATAGCCACCGGAGCTACGTCAAGATGAAGTGCATCGGTGATCATACTTGCTAGCGCGTTCCAGTCGTTATTCATGTTCTCAAGCTAGCACAGGTCTGTTTGAGTTCCGGCTAAGGATTTCGTCACTGTGCGCAACATCGTTCGCCCTAAGTCATGAACCAATCCAGTTGAATGGGAAATTTTCCATAGAAACACAAACGATAGAATCGATCGTGAGTTCAATGCATATAAATGGATGTCATCGCTAAACACCTAAGTTCTTAATGTCGAGAAAGCAGAAACTTTGGAGACGAATTACCGAGCACATAGGACTTGCAAGATCAAGTTCTCATCTCCTGTCGTCTCGTCAGAAGTTACACGATAAATCGGTCAAGAATCAACCTCAACAGATGACAATCGATCAAATCTCTGACTAACTCGGTGAAATGGTACCTTACCTGACAGCAACCGCATCGCTCATCGAACCTTTCACGCCTACAGTAAGGATTCCTGTAATGTTCGCGGTTCTTCTTTCACGACGTTGGTAAAAGGAGCAACCACATCATTGATAAATCCAGTCTGAACTATCAAATTGCGGCTTGATCAAACCAAAGAGATGCTGTTACTGCACATTCCAGACGCTGCTGGCACGCTCAATCTCCCTGATAACCCTCTCAAGATCCTGCTAATCTCTTTGCAAGTCACAGCATAAACACCAGCCCTAAGAGTTAAAGGTGTCGTTGACAAACAAAGCGTCACCTAAACATTTAAAAGGACCAACGGCTTTGGCATTTGAACCCTCTTGAGCAACTCCGACTCAGACGACTTACACGTTTCGTCCAGTAGGAATGGACTCTTGGTCTTCGGCGACCCAGTCGTCATCCACACGGTAGATCGATGGCGAAAACAGTACTGTCCTGGTCGCTTTTGATAGCCCATTTTGCCCCAATACGCCTTACAATACTGTCGGCGATAGCAAGTCCAAGTCCATAGTGATCGCTTGAGGCCGCCATCTTGCCGCGATAGAATCTCTCAAAAATCTCTCCTAAGACATCGCGCGGAATGGGATTACCTTGGTTTTGAACACCTACACGAATCATGCAAGGATCTTTGCTCGAGGCAACAAAAACCACCACCGTCGACTCAGACGCCGAGTAAACGTCTGCATTTTCCACAAGTACTCTTAGCACAGCCTCCAAAAGAACTGGGTCAGTCATGACATTACGTTGGTCAAGTTTCTCCGTTTGCAGAACGAACGCGTGATGCATACACAGGTCTCGCAAGTTACCAGCCATACGTTCTAGACAGCGAACTATGTCCAATTGTTCCATCCTAGGTGGAGAATCAGATTCAGCCCTTGAGAGTTGCAACAACCGATCTACAAGCGTAGCCATGGCTTGCGACTCTCTCGTCAATGCCTTAAGATCTTGGCGAGCCAAATCTGGGTGCCCAATCAGTCGTCGGCCCAAAGATTCAAGATTCCCTTGAATTACCTGGATCGGAGTTCTAAGGGAGTGTGCAGCATTGCTAATGAACTCTCGCTCGCGAAGTTGAGCCTGGCTCAATCGCTCGAGCATATTGTTGAAGGAGTCGGCCAGTGATTTCACCTCAGAAAGTCGTGAATGTACCGTTGTAAACGCGGCCTTGTCAACATTCAAAGTGACTGTTCTTGCCACCTCTTCAAGCTCACGTAAAGGATCAATCACACGCCGTACAATCAAGGTAACAGCGGCCAAGGTGCTCATAACCAGAACAAGACTTCCCAACGCTAGCGCAATTCTAAGTGTGTAAAGCAACGAGGCTATATGGCTTTGACCTTCGATAAAAATCACTCGCCATCGCACGTGTCCTACCTTTATAGGAGCAGATGCGAATAGATAAGGAATTCCTCGATATCGTATCCAGCCAGAACTACCCACGTTAGTCCAGCCTCGGACCGGAGAAATAGGAGGTTTTGTGCCACTCGCACCTATGAAACGTCCGTGGTTCGTTGCAAGCAGCACATATTTACTACCCGAGACAGCAAGATAGGCCAAGTCTTCAACTGGCGCCCTATTTGGATGCGATTTGTATTCAGATGCCAGTTTCCCAGCCGATACTCGAGCTGAGAATCCAACTTCGTCAATTCCCTGAGATATGAGAGTATTACCAACCAGGGAGTATACAAAAATACCAGAGCCAAGTACCGCAAATACCAACGCACACTCAATACCAATCGTCAGTACCCACGAGATTCTCCACGAACGTCCTCGTAAACGCCTACTCATGAACTGGCCTTATAACGTATCCGATACCTCTTACTGTCTCTATCACAACCTGTCCATCAGGGT
The DNA here is from genome assembly GCA_021785255.1 of Actinomycetes bacterium. Taxonomy (GTDB): domain Bacteria; phylum Actinomycetota; class Acidimicrobiia; order Acidimicrobiales; family Acidimicrobiaceae; genus Ferrithrix. The sequence goes on along the minus strand of JAJYGA010000153.1, from coordinate 2,885 downwards.
TCAAACGTTCGCGCAATCTTTTAACAGTTACATCAACAACATTTGATTCTGCGTAGAACTCGTATCCCCAGGCTAACTCTAGCAATTGATCGCGAGTTAATACCTTTTTCGAGTTATTCATGAGCACCTGGAGAAGATCGAACTCTCTTCGGCTTAGCTCGACGGATTGACCCTGCTGTTCTACGCTCCTCTCTTCTACCCAGAGACGAAGATCACAAAACTCCAGCACCGGTCCCCTGTCGCCAGTCGTACGTCTTGATACTGCACGTATGCGCGCTATTAATTCTCCGATGGCAAAAGGTTTTATGATGTAATCATCCGCACCTCTGTCAAGGGCTTCAATTCGATCAGAAACAGCGTCTCTTGCGGTTACTATAATTCTAGCTGAATTCCCTAGCGTCGTTAACTCCTCGCAGAGTTCAATGCCATTTCCATCGGGAAGCATAACATCGAGGAGAATCACGTCATAGGTTCCTTGGCGAGCCAACGACAGGGCTGTAGCTACGGTATCGGTGAGCTCACACTCCCACTTTACCTTTTTCAACTCTCTCATCAGCCATTTTCCCATTTCTGGGTGATCTTCAACTATAAGAACTCGCACGTTATCTTCCGTAAGGGTGGTTAGTTATATCGAATCGTTGTGCATAAATTGCGAGTCTCGATAGCCCTGACTCTCTTACCACTGATAAATGGACTGTCCCACTTCACAATGGTTTTATTCCATGATTCCACGCGGCAACTCCAGATTCTCACACGTCTTCCACTAAGAAACAATAAACCGCATCTACAACAGCTCCGAACTCGCGAGTTCTTATAAATCAAGATCCACACAGAATAAAGCCCATCTAGGACCATTTACCTTGCACGTTTGCATAGTTCAACTCATATTCATGAGGCTTCCGAGAAGCTAGCAAATGGTCTGTCTTCCCAATAAAAGGAAGGCAGACCATCAGTATTCGCACGCCTAACTATTTACGCTTTGACTGATCAGCTGATCAGAGGCACTAAATAGATCTTTAACCTTTACAGTTCCACCCTGGCTCAAGTTAATCTTTATGTTCATCTGAATATCGCTCCCTTGACTAGAGCTAAACTTCACCCACTTCAACGTACCATTTTGTTGAGTCAGAGCTTGATTCACAAACGTCTGAAATGCACCAGGTACTGTGGTCAGCTTAACTCCATAGGTTATGCCATTTACCGAGGGAGCCGAACTCGTAGAACTAGACTTATCCGGAGAAGGTGAGCTATTTTCCGGAGTACTCACCTCAGGTGCACTACTATCGGTCGAAGTATTTTGATCCTTTGAACTGGACGCCGAACTTTGCTCGTTAGAGACCTTCTTCAAAACCACACTGCCGTTTGCCATTAAGACTTTAACGTCATAGACAGTTGAGTTATAAAGGACATGTATGTCATAAACAGCAGAACCTTGATAGGTATCAGACGAGGTACTCGTAACAGTACCACCTCCAACAGCCGTTAAAGCCACTTGATCAGCTTGACTCGCTGTTATCGAAGTAGTTGGTGACGGTGCGGTAGTTGTCGACGGTGCGGTAGTAGTTGACGGTGCAGTAGTCGTCGATGGTGCAGTAGTCGTCGATGGTGCAGTAGTCGTCGACGGTGCCGGCTGTTCGTTAGAGACCTTCTTCAAAACTACACTGCCGTTTGCCATTAAGACTTTAACGTCATAGACAGTTGAGTTATAAAGGACATGTATGTCATAAACAGCAGAACCTTGATAGGTATCAGACGAGGTACTCGTAACAGTACCACCTCCAACAGCCGTTAAAGCCACTTGATCAGCTTGACTCGCTGTTATCGAAGTAGTTGGCGTCGATGTAGCAGCTGTCGGTGTCGGACTAAACTGAGCGCTTGCAAGAGCCATACCTGGCACCGCAACCGTACCAACTGAGAGCAGTCCTAAAGCTAATGACCTTTTTATTGACATGTTTTCCTCCTATATAGATAAACACGAAACTAACTCTAAGACCCTTAGATGATCGCAGAATGACAAAACGAAAGCTCGGTTGGCACTGCTTTATAATCGGATTAGGAGTAAAGAAAGAATCAGTGCCTGAGGCATTGCAAATCCAGTCTCAATGTCTCGGAATACATGCTTAGGAGTCCATGTCATAAGATCCACTATATTTTGCCTTGCTTTAGGAGCGGAGTATTAGTGCCAACGCAATAACGCATACACGAGGACACTTTCCGCGATGGTTGCGTCTCTAAAGTTGTGTGAAATGGTCACAGGGTCTGCTCGACCAGAGTTGTAGCGCAGAGCCTCGGACTTACTTTTCGCCGTTTCCCAACTCCAAATTTAGGGGCGGAATCCATACATGTTTCTTGTGCAGCCAACTCCCTCCAAATACCCTCGCTGTAATGGGACTATGGGCTTGGTCAGGTGACACTGGCATCCACGTGAATCTCCACAGAGACCAAAACTTGACGGGCGTTGTAGGGAACTTAAAGTACATGGCACAATACTTCAGTTCCACCTGGATCGGCTCTGGCAAGGAAGAAGCTGAGGAGATTTGAAAAACCAAAATATTGATGTAGCTGAAAGTCGATTATTGAACATGCTGGTCCTAAGTAACCGTTCATAGGGCTAGCTTTACTTCTAACAGCTGCAGTCATGCCCTCGTGAAATCCAGTTTGGAATTCAGCGCCACTTGGTGCACACACTGGATCACGCCGATGGGGCTTTGGACGTTCTGTACCTGCGGTAGGGTTCAAGATGGCATCGTTGGACCACTTGCCGGCGAGCTTGCAGAATCGCTCGGATCGGTCGGATACCAGACGCACCAAGACCGCCATCTAAGAGATTGCGAAGGTAGCGCTCTACCTCAAGATATCAGTGGAGCCGATGGCACGGATGCTCA
>JAJYGA010000129.1 GCA_021785255.1 Actinomycetes bacterium | reverse complement strand
CCGTAATAGAGAAGTAAGAGTAACTAAACTCATAGCCAAGACCGGAAAGTTCGCTTTGAAACTGACGCAAACGCCAAAGATCAGGGCCTAATACCATAAAACCGGCGTCCGCCTTGTGCCCAAGTACAGCAAAGGAAACTACTTGATACCCATCGGCTTCTGCACGCTTACATAGTCCAACAGTACCCTCTCGATCCAACCCTTGGCTTGGAGCCTTGACAAATAGATGCAACACCCCTAAACCTTGACGAGGAGTTGAGAACACCTCATCCTCCGAGCTCTGAGTCTTGTGCTCAGGCTGACCAAACAGATCCTTCTCAATAATCACTATCGATCTTCTTCCTTTGGTGAAAACGCTACTGCAGAACCTTTAACGCCACCTGCGGCCTTCAAGGCAAGTGGGATCTTCCTCGCCCTTGGCAGTTCGATCCCGACCTCAGAGTGCGTCGCGTGTGCCTCTTGAGCAGCACGATGGTACTCTTCGAGTTCCCTTTGGAACTGAAGATCTCCATAGACAGATCCATCGATTATTGGCCCACGTCTACATGCAACGATAGCTTCAACGTCTTCTCCAGTAACAGTTTTGTGAGTTTCCAAAGCATGCGCAATTGCCAATACAGAGGCTCGATGGTCCTCTAACAGCTTAAAGACATCTCGGTAAAGACCTTCGAGCTTTGCTTCAATTCTGTCTCCAAGTCCACGAGGCCTAGCTTCGTCTGCAACGCCCTTACGTCCGTGTTGAGCTCCTGGTTCTCCTCCAAACCCCAGCGCTTGAGAGGCACTCTGAGAGAAGATCGTCGAACCCATTCCCCATATACCTTCCATAAGAGCGGCAAGAGCAGTCGCATTTTCAAGATCGCTTGAAACGCCAGAGGAGTTATCTCCGCTGTAAAACAATCGCTCTCCAGCTAGAGACGCTAAACCGACCATAATATCAGTCTCATACTCGCTTCTCCAAGATGTAAATCGATCTTCAGGAGGAACATTTGATACCATTCCTAAGTAGTTACCACCTTTTTCGATGGTTGCTATGTCGATTGACATATGCTTCCTAAGCTTCACAGCGGCTAAGGCGTGACACGCCTCATGAATCGCCACCGCATGGCGCTCTCTTTCGATGTACTCTACATCCTCTGGAGGGCCTAGCTGCTTTAGCTGCTTAGCCTTTATGATATCGCTCCAAACGATAGTCTCCCGACCGGCTCGAATAGTATTGATAAGAGCCTCATTGACTAGGTCCTTGATAACCGCACCGGTTGCATACGGAGTGATTGTCGCTAGCCTGTCGATCTCAGACTCAGTTAGTGAATGATTGACCTTTGAAAGGTATCCTTTGTACGTCCGTACTCTCCCGTCTTTTGAAGGATAACCTACTTTATAGATGCGATCAATTCGTCCTGGACGCAGTAGAGCTTCATCAAGGGACTGCGGCATATTGGTCGCCATCATTACTAAAATTCGATACTTCGGTGGGTTCTTTGGAGGCAGGCCAAGCGCACGTCGTACTACTCGGTTCATAAACCCTCTCGGCTTTTTCAAGCCAGAAAGTTCCGTCAGAAGCGCCTGAAGCGTCCCGTCCATGCCGCCCATCCCCATTCCAGCTCCACCTGGAAATACATAACGCAGCACTCCACCACGAGAATCGCCTCCTTGCGCATTTACCTCCGAGTTTTTACGAAGAGTACCCATGAACAAGGAGTGAGACGCTGCCTGGCTCATGTAGTTAGTGCCGTGACACGAATCCGATCCTAGACTGCTTGAGATTATCGGGTTACTTTGTGATCCATACTGACCACCTGCACCTGCTAAGTTACCTCTGGATCCCAACGAATCAGCTTCGTCGAAAAATACAACGACTCCTCCATATCTGAGCGCTAACTTTCTGAGTTTCCTAAATAAAGACTTAACCTTCAATATTCCAACGCCAAAAAACATGTTCGTGAACGCACCTGGATCAACAAAGACAAATGGGTTTTGAGTCTCGCCAGCTACCGCCTCAGCGATCAACGTCTTCCCAGTCCCTGGCGGTCCCCACAGCAAGATACCTCCCGGAACATAGCCACCATGCGCCTCAATTAATTCAGGGTCCTTCAGGTAGATTATGTTCTCTTTTACCTTGTCTAAAACGTTGTCTTGTCCCCACACATCACTAAACCGAGTCTTTATATCGCCTGGGAAGTAAACGTCCACCCCACCTTTGCTCATAAACCAAAAGATAGCTACGAACTGCATCACGACAACAAGGATTAGCAACAGATACTGAAGCAGGGTGGGCATGGCACTTATGATTGCAGAGGGAATTAAAAATGGGGCTACAAAGGGAGACACGTGATAGTGTGCCGCAGCCACCACCGAGACGAGCGCTATCACCAATAGCCACTTACCAACCCTCGATACACGGTAGCGAGTCCAATCATCCCATCCCGAACTCACACCGTTTAACTTCGCGACTACGTTTTCATCGAAGAACTCGTTCCAAGCTTCATTATGCTCAGCGACGATGTAGTGGGCTTGCCGGATAAGCTCAGCGAAGATAAGGAGCGTTAACCACCACTCGTTACTAGCCGCTAACCGTGCTGCCGTCGCTACCGATTCCAGCGGATTGTTAGTCGTATAGACGGCAACAAAACCGAGCCAGACGAGCAGAAACAGTATGAGAAACTTAAGTCTATCCCAGGTCTCCATCGGCTTTCTAGTGTTGCGTTCCGGCTGAGACGGTTCCTGCTCTACCTCAAAACTCTTGAAGGTTTTCACTTAACCACCTTTACATTCCATGAGTTGATTACTGACTGAATTTGCGTTTGATTTGACTTAAAACATGACACTGAACACCCCATAGCGATGACGTAGACCCAGTTAGTCTGAGCATCAACGACCGCATCCTGAATAAAAGAACTCTTTGTCTTACCGATTTGTATATCCACCGCTAATTGGCTACCCCGAAAGCCACCTGGTCTCACAAACTCATTGTATGAGAGAACTTTGTAAGAAAGCCCAGCAGGGGGAGTCCCTGTAAGAGGGTCCACTTGCAAGACTAGGGTACGAAGAGATGCAAGTGAGAATGTATCCCTAGCACTTGCCGAGAGCGCCTCTGCTCTAACCAGCCCAACCACTACTGAAGACTCAAAGCCTAGGGCCTTAGTCAACTTTGCGTTCGGTTCACCCATAAAAATATTAGCCCAGTTGGTAGACTCAATCTGAGAGATACTTTGCGGGGTGGCCGTTGACAGTTCGTCCTGAATAATCTCTCGATCGTGAAATAACGACCAACTACTCGGAATCTTAAAAAAAGTAGACTCACCAGCTGTGGTCACATGGTCGACGAAACGATAGCTTGATCCAAGACACGAAGACAGCAGCAGCGAAAGCGGCAAGACCGATACGCCCACCATAAGTCTTTGGTTCTTCCTCATCTGAGCCGAGGCGCCAGACAACATTAGCACACACCTTGTATGCAAAAGACTTGAAATATACTGTCGAGCGTGCCAACCATAGACTTTAAATCTTTACATGCAAATCTGGGAGAAAGATAAATATAGGCTGGCAAATCCTCCATCAAATCCGTCCATTCTTCCAGTAGCAGTAGAGGGATGCCCGATTCTTCGGACATCCCTCTACAAGTTTAGATTCTCTAAAACGCAACACAAACTTGTTGTTTGTTCTGAAGCCTCCAAGGGCTGTTTAGTAGTCTTCCATTCCTCCAGGCGGCATGGATGGCGAAGACTCCTCAGGTTTGTCCACTACGATAGCTTCAGTCGTAAGGAACAGTGCGGCTATAGACGCTGCATTCTGCAAAGCTGACCTAGTAACCTTCACTGCATCTATAACGCCAGCATCTAAGAGGTTTTCGTAAACGCCCGTCGCAGCGTTGAGACCTTCAGATGGGTTCGTCAATGACTTAACCTTTTCAACAACGACTCCGCCTTCAAGACCAGCATTGATTGAGATCTGCTTTAGCGGTTCCTCAAGGGACTTAGCTACAATACGAGCTCCCGTTGCTTCATCTCCTTGGAGCTTCTCAGCTACATCCAACACGGCGGCTTGAGATCTCAGTAGTGCAACTCCACCTCCGGGAACAACCCCCTCTTCAATTGCAGCTTTCGTTGTCGAGACTGCGTCTTCGATACGATGCTTCTTCTCCTTCAGTTCAACCTCAGTGGCCGCACCAACCTTGAGAATCGCAACTCCACCAGAAAGCTTAGCTAAACGCTCTTGGAGCTTCTCTCGGTCGTAGTCTGAGTCAGTATTTTCGATCTCTGCCTTTATTTGGGCTATTCGACCCTTTATATCGGTCTCAGATCCAGAACCTTCGATAACCGTAGTCTCGTCTTTTGAAACCTCGATACGTCGCGCCCGACCCAAAAGGTCCAAGGTAGTATTTTCGAGCTTCAGTCCGACCTCTTCGGTTATAACCTGTCCGCCTGTGAGAATTGCAATATCTTGCAACATAGCCTTTCGACGCTCACCAAAACCCGGCGCCTTGACGGCAACCGATTTGAATGTACCACGGATCTTGTTTACAACAAGAGTAGCCAACGCCTCAGCTTCAACATCTTCTGCGATAATGAGCAGGCCCTTACCACTTTGCATGACTTTTTCCAAAACCGGCACAAGATCCCTTACCGTCGAGATCTTTGATCCCACAAGAAGAATGTAGGGATCTTCTAGAACCGCCACCATCGCCTCTGGGTCAGTAGAGAAGTAAGGAGAGATGTAGCCCTTGTCGAAACGCATTCCTTCAACAAGATCCATCTCTAAACCGAACGCTTGAGACTCTTCGACCGTTATAACTCCGTCTTTGCCTACTTTTTGAATAGCTTCAGAGATCAAAGCACCAATCTCTTCGTCTGCTGCCGAGATAGCTGCTACTTGAGCTATCTGTTCTTCAGACTCAATCTCCTTAGCAATCATCTTCAAAGACGAAACGGCAGCTTCAACAGCTAGCTCTATCCCTCTCTTCAAAGACATTGGATTGGCGCCAGCCGCCACGTTACGGAGACCTTCCCTAACCATCGACCAAGCAAGAACCGTTGCCGTCGTGGTACCGTCACCGGCTACATCGTCGGTCTTCTTTGCGACCTCCTTGACGAGCTCGGCACCGACTCGCTCATAAGGATCTTCGAGTTCTATTTCCTTAGCAATCGAGACACCGTCGTTAGTTATTGTGGGGGCTCCCCACTTCTTCTCAAGGACAACGTTACGACCTTTCGGCCCTAGCGTCACCCTAACGGCGTCTGCAAGTTGATTCATTCCTGATTCGAGCGCCCTGCGGGCCTCTACATCGAAAGCAATTAGCTTTGACATCTGTCAGTTCCCTCCATTGGGTTCTGTTAGCACTCTCACTACCTGAGTGCTAAAGAATCTACCATGAATTTTCATGAATCAGTGCATTCGCAGTGTACATAAACACGTGGACTAGGAAAGTTTTTATAGAAATCTTTCAAAATCAGCGTCAATAGTGCACAAAAAATTGAACTATCTAAAAATGATGCGTCACGCTAAAGACCGACATGATCCTATTACCCG
>JAJYGA010000070.1 GCA_021785255.1 Actinomycetes bacterium | reverse complement strand
GGTAGTTATGTTCGCAGTAGTCGTTGATCCTTCGGGCTTCGGTGGTTTTACTGCTTTTGTAGTTGTTGGTCCTGTAGCAGCACTTCCACAAGACGTCATAAGCATTGACAACAGGGCTAATATCGCTATCCTCAAGGAACGGGACCTCCGATGGTTTCCGCATATCCCACTTCCCAATTGAAAATTCACCTATATATCTTACAGGCATGTTCTCATTGGATCGTCTAGAACTTACTCCGCTATTGCTTAGCGCTTCGTTTCCCGAATCAGCTGCTAAACCAGTAAAGTTTCATTCCTTCAGTGACGACACTAAAGGTTATTCGGCTTGTCATTGGAGGACATATGAAGATCTACGCCCAGATGGATATCGTTCGGAAATATTTCTGGGCCGGGATAATCGTAGTCCTTATATTATCACTTTCAACAGTCGGATCAACTCGTGCAAACTCACTAAAAGATACTAAACTTACCTCCGTGCAGAAAAGCTGGAGTTGGATGATCGCCCAATCAGCCCTAAATCTTCTAAGTCCCTCCGTCCAAAACAGCTTAGAAACCAAAGATAACTATATTATCCATCCACCTACTGGAAAACTCACCGCTCCGATTATCGCTCAGCAAGTCGTAACATATAAGAGCTTTACGGCCTTTCAGTTAGCTATACAACAGCACTCTGTTCCTCAAGGAACCAAATGGATTCTTCTTGACTTAGAAAAATGGCAGTTCACGCCCCTAGTGGAACAAAAAGATCCTCTAAAGTACTACTCCTTGGCAAGTAACTACTCGCGGCGCTATGGGTATGAATTAATTGCTGCACCTGGACTCTCTTTGTTTCCAGGCAACTTTAAAAACAAACTTGAATACATATCACGAAGTAATTTCTACGGAAAACTTGCTAAGTACGCAGCTGTTGTCGAAGTCCAGAGCCAGTCGCAAGAGTTCACAGAAACCAACTTCAATGAGTTAGTCGGAACAGTTTTAGACCAAGTACGAGCTACTAACGAAGTTACATCAGTATTTGCCGGATTAAGCACCAACCCGCCCGCGGGCGTAGCGACCACGCCACAACTCTTGAACCTTATCAACTCGGTACCGTCAGGACTGAGTGGATTTTGGATGAACATTCCCTCCCCGGGAGCTATGTGTCCGACATGTAATGCACAAAGTCCGTCAGTGGCTGATGCAATGTTTCAGACTCTCGGTGTTTAGGTGTAAGATGAGCAAGTTGATGGTGTTGCATTAATGAGGGCCTTTAGAACGCCGTGGTGGCATAGTTGGAGGGGAAATGACGTCAGATAGCTATATCTCTCAAGAATCAACTCGCAAAGTTGTATTCTCAAAGATTAACTTAATAACACGACTCGTAACCATTGGTCCATTGACCGGCGGACTTGCAATAGGAATATTGATCTACTATTTGGGTTCTATCTTTGGCGTGACTTTAACCATTTTAATTCCCGCATCATTATTAGTAGGGGTACTAAGTGCCACCTTGGTGATGGCAATCGGTAGCTACATGGAAAAACAAACTTTGAGTTCACCCAACTGGTTGCAACACGCTATAGATGAGGTGACGATCAAACTGAAAAGTGACCTTACCTCCGCCCTTTTGGAAGGCCGACTACATGATACATTGGCAGATGCAATTGCCACAACTCCAGGAGTCATATACCTTGCGGATTCTTCGTCTATAAGCATTCAACCAGTTTCCAAGGAACTTATTGAACTTAAGCTCCAGTTAGCGATGCTTACCGGCACCTCTGCGCAGGACAGACTCGAAGTTTCAAAGTACGGATATCCTCGTGTGGAACTTGAGAGATGGCGAGACCACACGCATGATTCAAGACGCTTTCATCTCGTCTGTTTTGTCGACGTCCCGCAATACGCGCTAGATGAATTTGACATCTACACTTGTCGATCCGATGATCTTGTCGCTCGAACTCTCGAGATAGCCTCTCGCAAAGGATCTAACAGCGAAGATATCGAGTTGGCTAGGAATCGCTTCAGAGATCTCGTAGACAAGCTGGTAGCGGTCCAATCATCGCGAACCGAAAACGCAATTCAAGTACCTACTGGTACTAAAGATAGACTGGGGTCTCTGAATGAGTCAAACAGATTCCACGCTGAGTCGTCCCCGAGCAAAGAGCAGGCACAGAACCACGGAAACAACTGATACTCAGTGTTTGCCAAGCACATTTGCAACTCTGAATAGGCAGTAACAGCTGAGATCTCCTTTACAAAGGCACTATACAGGCACTTGGAGAAGACGTTTATGTCCGCTTCAAAACATTAATCGTATAAGGTATTAAATATTCACGTTCGGGCTGTGGCGCAGCTTGGTTAGCGCGCTTGACTGGGGGTCAAGAGGTCGGGAGTTCAAATCTCCCCAGCCCGACCATTATATAACCTGTTCAGGGCATGTATTCATGAGAGTGCATAGTTTTTAGAGCACTCCCTGGCCCCTAACCATCGTGTGGACTAACATAGACAACATGAAACAACCTAAGACACGACGAGCATGAGGTATGGGAAGCGTCAAGCTTTACAGGGCCAGATCATTACCGAGCTGTCTTGAGATGGACTGACCCAATAGGACCTCCCATCCGGTTGCCTATGGCCCTTCTGAGTTGACCTGCGGTGATTCGTTGCAAAACGCATAAAGCTGGTCAGATGGGTTTAGCGGGACTCAGTGGGATGGCAGGAGCGTATTCTAAGCAACTGTGCATCACGCCAAATGGGTGGGCATTCGGAAACCGAGATAAGAAACCTGACCAGTGTCGTTCAACCGGATCGCTCTCCCCTCTGGGTACGGTGAAGCCAGTAACACCCTACTCGGTCGGCCACGTTCCAGTAAACACCGTGGCCAGTCCACTTGGTGTTTGGCAGTTCAGGCTAAGGGGGCGAGCCGCCGCTCGAGCGCCAACCGATCTCGTTCGAGTAACCGCAGGAAGTGCACCTTCATCTTCCAGTCGGCCGACAATCCAGTGCGCTGTCGAATCCCACACAATCCAATAGACGGTCAAATTGCACCATCCGACAAGAGCCGTGGTAAGTCTGCGATTGAGTCAATGACAAAATTGGAACCGCCATTCACACCCTCATCTAACTGGTCACGGAACTTCCCGGTCCGCACTTGAACAGTCATCGCTCCAGCGTCTGAACCACCCTTGATATCAGTCGAGGCATCGTCCCCAACGACCAAACAATGGCTAAGATCCACACCCGCGTCGGAAGCAGCCAGCGAGAAGAAATCGTAGGCGGGCTTGCCGAGAACTCGGGCACTCACCCCACATGCATACTCAAGTCCAGCGACAACGGCACCCGTGTCTACATGTCTTCCGTCGTCGCGCTTCAGATATCGCCCCCGTTGTAGCGCGAGGAAAGCGGCACCGTTGTTCAAAGCTCGATAAGCCTCATCAAGTCGTTCATAACTCAGAATCTCGCGACAGTCGCCCACAAGAACGTGGGTGTACGGTGGCTGATCTACGATACAAGGAACATTTGACCTCAGACCCTGGGCGACCATTCCGTAAACGCGACTTCCCTCGCTAGATCCAATAACAGCGGAAAGTGCAGAGAACGGAGTAAACAGTTCATCTTCTGCTATTTCAATTCCGATTCCTCCCAGTTCCTCTACAATCGTCCTTGGAGATTTCGACTCAACATTTGTGAGAAAGCGTAAGATCTGCCCGCTCTCTCGCAAGATGGATAATGCATCGGATGCACCCGGAATCAATCGTCCCGATGAGTATAGAGTTCCCTCCAAATCCAAGAGAACCGCCTCTATACCACTCAGATCTCGGTATTCGCTGGAAGACACGCTCATGAATTACCGTCCACGGTGAGGTCTGGGCGAACAGCGACAGCATCCAACAAAAAGGTCAACTTTGAATAGTAGGTCCGCATCGTACGCACCCCTTCTTCGACCAAGAACGCCTCTAGCCATTGGGAGATATCGGACATCTCCCTGAGTACCGCATCGGAGTTTGGCTCGACGACGGTACGGCTGCGAAGATGCTCAAGCTCACATTGCTTCATCTGGACTTCGGGTGCGCCAATAAGACTAACGGCATCGAAGAAGATCCCATAAACATGACCAGTAATTAGCGACTCACAGTTGACGTCATAACGAACACGACGAAATGGAGGTAACGGCCGACCTTCCACGCCAAATTCTTCCCTAATATAAGCGCCGAATCCTCTTTCAGGAACCACACCATAAGTGTGAGTCTCCCGGCGGTCAAAACTATCGACTTCGAACCATTTACGCTTGACCAAGTTCTTGCCATCAGTGGTGGGGATGAATGATACATAGCCGCGTTCCAGCTCAGGGTCTATCACTTGAAACAAGTGGTTCGCGTAATCCCAAGCCTGAACTTCGTCTCTGTACTCGGGAACGTAGCCAACCAAACTGTCCTCCTGTAAACGTTGATACAACGTCGCGTGATTGTGTGCCGAGTTATGTGCAAATTGTCCATGACATCTTCGAACATCTCTAGCTTAGTTTAATTCTTTGAGTTTCCTTGGAGAGTTGATATGATCAATGAGCCCACCAACGCCAACATCGAAGATTGCCAATAGGTTATCCCCAGAATTACGAAAGGTGGGGGTTTGGAACCATGATCGGGCCGTGAGATCGCAGTAATAGCCTTGAGGATGGAGCCTGAATCCTACTGTGTCACGGGTGAGGTGATCCTCGTGGGAGATCTCCCATGCTAGGTGACTGGTGTCTTTCTCGCTGATATGGACCGACCAAGGCTAAGACTGCGATTAGGGCGACACCCCAGCCAGTGAATCACGATAATGTTCTGGCCGTACAACGCAGTTGACTCTGTGTGACCGTTTGGTATTTGGGGGTATTGTTGTTCCCTATAAGTTGCAAAAGACCTGGTCATGTGGTAGAATTGAGGTGTAGAAGCACCTGATGAGGAGTGACCGTTGTCCCTTGGTATTGCAGATTCCCAATCTAATTTCTTTGATGATATGAGCCAGTTCTGCGAGAAAACTTTAGCGAAGGACTCTATCTATTCGTTTCTACATAGAGAGCGAGTCAGACTCTTTCCTGATGAGGCCTTTGCTGATCTCTTCTCTAGTGAAGGACGACGCTCAGTTCCTCCATCGGTCATCGCTACTGTTATGGTACTCCAACGTCTGGAGGGATGCTCAGATCGTGAAGCAACAGACCGCTACGCTTTCGATGCCCGTTGGCGTTATGCAGCTGGAGTCGGCAGCTACGATGTCTCAGCTTGGCCGACCTTCTATCATACGGTGCTCGTCGACTTCCGGGAGCGTCTACGCAGATCAGACAGGCCTGACCGGGTCTTTGAGATCTCTCTTGAGGCTGCACGCTCAGCTGGGCTAGTGGGGCGCAAACGGGTACTTGATTCCACACCTCTCTATGACGCAGTAGCAACCATGGATACAATCACTCTGATACGCTCAGCAATACGCAACCTTCTCAAGGTCACAGATAGATCCCTTAGAGATTCACTCGCTGGAGTACTTACAAGTGGTGATGACTACAAAACTTCAGCAAAGCCACAAGTTGACTGGGATGATGTAGTAGCACGAGAGCATCTCATTGACTCAAGAGCCAAGGACGCCTATTCCTGCCTTGTGGAACTTGAAGGTCGTGAACTTCCCG
>JAJYGA010000130.1 GCA_021785255.1 Actinomycetes bacterium | reverse complement strand
CTGTATCTGTAACAACATCACTTGTATCGCCAACAAGTAGCCATCAAATTTGCTACCCCTATTCATGATCAGTACTTTTCTATGAGATCGAGTAAAGATCTCAACTCTTGCTGTATTTGAAAGCGCACTTGGCTTTTTAACGGAAAACGCTTATGTGGCCATGTGACATAATGTTTCCAGCAGAACATGGCTCGATCCGTATTTCCCACATTATGTCAGGAAGGAACAGGTGGCCACGTAAACCCCAGCTACCTCAGGTCCTTGTTGGACTAGAGCAACTCTCCCAAAAAGACCTTTACAACCATAAGGTCTTCGGTAAGTAGATCCCCAGAAATCCCGGTACGTGTAAACACTCACGTGGATACCTCCACGCACAACGTCCAAACAAACTAGCTTGCTCCAGTCAAGACCAACCATTAGTTTTGCAGCCGCTGCGAAATGTTCCGTCAGCAAACAACTCGTCCTTGCAGCTCAACACGAGAATCCTCCACTACTACAGCAATAATTTCGTCGTTGCATCTTATTAATATTGTTATATAGGCGTTAAATTATCAAAAGCACACCAGATATTTCGACGCTCTTTGCAGTAGACCAACTAATCTCACAACAAGTAACTGTGCTTTTACTGATAATGAGCTGTGCTCTAGAAAGGTTCCAAACGTGAGCCAAAGGAAATTCAAAAGGAAATCTGTAGCTTTAGCTGCACCAATCTCTGCTGCTCTGCTTCTAGCAGCCTGTGGATCAACTCCTTCATCTGCAGCAAGTTCCTCTTCGTCCGCTTCAACTACAACTAAGATACAAGGTGGGGTAGTCAACTTTGCAGAAGGACCTGGAGCTGCTCCCAACTACATCTTTCCGTTAACTCCAGGCACGAACTTTTCAACCTCTAATCTCTCCTTCTTCCAGGTGCTCATGTATCGACCCTTGTATTGGTTTGGAAATGGCACCAAGGCAGAGATTAACTACTCGCTTTCTTTAGCCCAACCGCCAATCTATACCAACGGCGGGAAAACCGTCACGATCAATATGAATCCGAAGTACAAATGGTCGAACGGTGAACCTGTCGACGCACAAGACGTAATATTTTGGATGAATCTTCTAAAGGCCAACAAGAGCAACTGGGGTGGATACGTACCTGGAGCTTTCCCTGATAACGTCGTGTCATATAAGGCTACGTCAAAGTATCAGGTAGTTATGACGCTGGACAACAGCTACAACACGACCTGGTTCACCTACAACGAACTCTCCCAAATAACACCACTGCCGTTGGCTTGGGATAGGACATCACTCAGTGCTCCTGCTCCAACGACAAGTACTCCAATATCCTCCCTGCCTGATCAGACTCCATCTGGAGCTGTTTCGGTATACAACTTCCTAAACGCTCAGGCAGGAGATCTTGCAACTTATGCCACAAGCCCCATATGGTCTGTGGTTGACGGACCATGGAAGCTGAAGAGCTTTTCTATACAAGGCAAGGCTGTATTTGTTCCGAACTCGACATACGGTGGACCTATAAAGCCTTCTCTCTCTTCTTTTAACGAACTCCCCTTTACGACAAACGCCTCAGAGTTCAACGTTCTGACTTCTGGAGGTTTGCAATATGGATACCTTCCCGTCAGTGACATCTCCCAGAAAACGCGCCTTGCCTCTTTGGGTTACACACTTTCACCATGGAAGTTGTTTGGGTTCGACTTTTGGGTTGAAAACTTCAACAACCCAGTCTTAGGACCAGTATTTCGTCAACTATATTTCCGTCAAGTGCTTCAGCATCTCGTAGACCAAAGTCAGTGGATCAAAAGTTTCTTGCACGGATTGGCCGTACCCACCTATAGTCCTGTACCAACAGGCGTCGCAAACCCCTTTGCCGACTCGTTATCAAAGACCGGACTATATGGTTTTAGTGTCACACAAGCAAAAGATCTACTCACCTCTCACGGTTGGAAAGTTGTACCTAATGGGGTTACAACGTGCGTAAATCCAGGTGCAGGCACCAATCAGTGTGGTCCTGGCGTCGCAGCGGGTACACCTCTTAGCTTTCCGTTACTCTTCGCCTCTGGATCTTCCTCACTGGCTCAAGAGATGCAAGCCTATAAGTCCACGGCGGCACAAGTTGGCATACAAATAAGCCTTTCAGAGGCACCTTTTAGCCAGGTGATTTCCAGTAAGGCGCCTTGCACTGGACCGACATGTACTTGGGGCATGGTTAACTGGGGTGGCGGTTGGTCTTATGGACCTGACTACTCCCCCACCGGAGGCGAGCTGTTTTCCTCTGGTGTCAGGGTTGGCTTTTCTAAAGTTGTACCTCAAACCGTCACACTGATTAACGCAACTCACACCGCTCCTCCAGCTCAGTCACAAGCGGCACTAGACGCCTATCAAAACTTCATGGTCAAAGAAGCGCCTGTTGTATACCAGCCTTACCCACCATTTCAAGACTCCGAGATCACCTCAAGACTCAAAGGTGTAGCTCAAAGTCCTTATGGCAACCTAACGCCTGAAGATTGGTATTTCGTCAAATAGTCAGCATCTCAACTGTACTGAGAGACTACTCATGCGCATGAGTAGTCTCTCAGTCATTTATCTTACGACACCCAAGAAAATCAGTGCGCGCACAATTTCAGCCCGCTCTGAGTAGCCTGATCAGACTCTTTTGATCTCTCAAGGCACTTACAAGCGACGCATAATAAATCACTTTTATCTATCCAGAATCAGCCAAAGCCTGCCCGCCATCGAACCTAGCTCTTGGCTAAGCCGTCGAACAAACTCTTTCAAATGCTACTGGCAAACTACAAGAATTTGCTTGTGTTCTAAACGATAGACATCCCGACCATCAGTTGAGATTGTCCTTGCTTTCAACAGAACGACTAGTCCCGCTCGGAGTTTTCTGAACATTTTCAGTAATGACGCTATGGCGACGACTACCTGAAACGAGAATGAATAGCCCAAGAACTACCGTAACAATTCCTACGATCAGTAAAATAAGCCCCATCTCGGTAATCGAAAATCCTGTTGTTGTTGCCGTAATGGCATACTTCATAATTGCTCCTGCTGCAAGCAAGACAATACCCAAAACCACTACGCCGGTACCTGTTTGTTTATTCACTTTGCACCACCTTCTAACTCAAGTATAGCGAGATGTGATTTTTGCCAAAAAATCAGCATTATCATCAATAATTTCTGATCCCTCTTAAGTCCAGTTCATTGAGCAAGACGCTGAAACACTGGAGGCCGATATAGAGTTCCCAAATAACTCCTCAGCTACTTCGCTGACGTCTCTGGTAGATAACCCTTGTACGTGCATCCCGGCAATTGCAAGTACCAGTGCTTTTTCACTTCTTCGGTAGCGGTCGAAGATCTCAGTTGAAAACCTTCCTTCTCTATCCCTTGGAACCTGTAGGGATACTTTGCCTACTCTTGTTAGAAGTGTTCGTGGGTAGTAACCACTTCTATAACCACGTCTATTATCACTACGTTCAGATTTCGTTGCTCCAAGTGCCTGGTCCATCTCTGCTTCTGGGATCTCTTGTAGGACTTGTTGGATAGTATTTCTTAGCAGATCTCCATCTTGAACAAGTATCTTCTGTGCTGAATCTGAAAGTGCGTTAGTATTAGTAGTGGTGGTGGTCATGGTCATCTATTACCGCAATTAGGTACTATCCACATATTTCCTAGATGCCACGACCACCACTAGATTTTCATTCATCTAATGGAAATTGCACAATATTTGTGTAAACAGCGGAATTAAATTGACCCACCAAACAGACAATACTCTTGAGTGAAGTATCCAATTTCACGAAGGAGTTTTACACGGCTTGTGGGTAGGCCACTTATGAACATATTTGATTTGAAGCAACAAGGTCTCAGTTACCGAGAAATTGCCCGAGACACTGGACATTCAAGAAACACCGTACGTAAATATCTAAGAGATGGAGCAAGTTCAAGACCGAGCGAGACAAAGCCACAACGAAACTCAAAACTCGATCCCTATGAGTCTGAGGTCGATCGACTTGTATCTGAAGGACTTCCGATCCTAAGCGCCCGCCTTTCCGCTGCACACCCTTCAAACTCGCGTGATCCTGAGTTCATATATGGCCGAACACCGATCGGGCGTTATCAGCTGAAAGCCGATGGAAGTGTATTATCTCATTAGGTTCATGCCCGGTAGAGTTCGGTATGAGCCAAACGTGCCGAATCCGCCTGCCGAAGTCCTTGGGCAACTGCCCAGCGGCGAGTGGCCCTATCGACCGCGATTGTGGTCCACCCTGTGCCATCTTCGTCTGAAAGATGTATAAGCAGCGTACGCTCATCATGTTCAACCCGAAGGCGATGCCGAGGATTTGCCTCCTCGTGAAGTGCCCTGATAACTCGCCCCGACTGGGCATCATTGGCTATGAAGGAGGTCCAGCGTCTAGGCATCTTATCAATTGCTGCCTACACCAGTATCTGATGGTTCCCGACCCGACTGTGTTGATACTTCTGACTGCTGGGACTGTCTAGTTGCATCTGCGACCGGACTAAACGCAGGCCAGTCACCATCGCTATCAGCACAACTAGCCACTGCAGCGATCACCTGTCCATACGGGTCGCGAATCAGGGAGAACCGACCCGGAAAGGTGACGACCTGGTTGTCGGCACAGCGAACCGGTATATGCGCGCAGGCACCCTCAAGACTTGCCTGCCCGCCGTTCATCACCCTATTAAATCCTGCCCAGTGAGCCACGCGGTACGTTTCTGGCACAATGACATCCAGAGATTTACCAAGGACATCATCCTTTTCATAACCGAAGAGTTCTGTGGCTCCAGGACTCCAATAAACGACCGTTCCAGCGCTGTCCGCCATAATGATAGCGATAGTCACTCCGTCTACCCCTAGTGTCAATGCTCAAAACACCATTGTAGCAGTAGCTCCAAGGGTCAACTATGATGATCTAGATCTCTTCTGGCCGACCTCAGAGATACAGCCGTAGCAGGTTCCAGCATATAGAACTGGAACCAGTCAGCCTTGTAAAGCCGATCGTCTACAGATTATGTTCTCCAGATGGATTCATCAATGGCTGTCGGCCCATAAAGCCGAGGAAACGGTCCAGAGGCGGAGCGCTTTCGGGAACATCGATGATGTGGCCGAATGGCTTGCCCTCACCCCGATACTGCTCTCCAAGCGTCGCTTGTGCTCGTTCAAGAACAAGCGAGATCTCCTCTTCACTGAAGGGTACCACTTGGTCCGTGGCAATGGCTAGATCACATCCGTGAGTTAGATACTCTGTCAACGTCATAGACATGACCATCTTGCCGGGCAAGTCAGCGTTGCCGAGGTGAATTGTCCGGTCTATCCCGCCTTTGCTCCAACCGGCAAGAAGTCCTTTGGAGGCATTTCGAAAGTCGTTGACAGGGTTGTCGCTAACGAACTTCTCTGGGTTAGCGTCAAAGATACGGCCATTGACGCCTGCTTCAAACCTCTGGAGCCAGCCAATTACGTGATTGACAAGCATATTGACATCACAATCTGGACATGGAGTAGGCAAATGTAACTGATGGGGACTGACACTTTCAATGAGGACCTGATCCTTGGCAAGTACACTTTCCAGTACTTCGAAATCAACCATCGATGTTCCCCCTATTAGTTCGACTTTAGTTCTCTGTACAAA